>NZ_SLUN01000041.1:0-46984 GCF_004340685.1 Hydrogenispora ethanolica
TGTAAATACCCGTTTCTCTTTTGCCATTTTCACTCAGCTCCTTATGATGTATTGTACATCCTCTTCTGAGTGTCTAGCAATTCGGGGGAAAGTCACCTATCAAAAACGAAGATCCGATAGAAGGATACTTTCCCAAATTGGCCTCCCTTTATCGGACTCTTTCATGAATGGTATATTAGGATTGGTTTACAAAAAAGAAAATAAGGGAGGAAAGAGAGATTGAAAAGAAGCTTTCGGATGATCGCCATATTGTTGATGGGAATGCTTTTGCTGCTGCCCTCGCTGGCTGAGCGGCAGCCCGCCGCCGCCAAGGATGCGCCGGTTACCTTGCGCTTTTGCTGGTGGGGCAGCGATCCGCGCCATAAAGCGACCCTCAATGCCCTGAACGCGTACATGAAAAAGAATCCCCATGTCAAGATTGAAGCGGAGTATATGGGTTACGACGGATACTACAAAAAACTCCTGACTCAGCTGGCCGGGGGAACCGCTCCCGATGTCATGCAACTGGATACGCAATGGACCTCGGAATTGACGACCCAGGGCGATTTCTTCCTGGATTTAAACCGCTATAAAACCCGGATAAACACCAAAGTTTTCAGTAAAGCATTGATAAAAGATTTTTGCTTGGTCGGTAACAAAATGATCGGCGTCCCGGCGGGAGTCTCCGTAGTCACCATGCTTTGCAACAAAGAATTTTTCGATAAATATAAGATTCCGGCCAATACGGTATGGACCTGGGATAAGTTGCTGGAGTACGGCAAGAAAGTGCATGATCAAAACAAGAATGACTACTTGATCTCCGGCGATATCGATATTATCAACCGGCTGATCGTCCGCCCCTATCTGTCCCAGAAAACAGGGGATGTATGGATCCGCAATGATTATTCCATCGCTTTCGATAAAAAATTACTCGCCGAAACGTTAAAGTATCTCTCCGAACTCTATAAAACCGGCACGATGGAACCCTTCGGGGAAAGCAGCGCCTTTGTCGGAAAGACCGAGCAGAATATCCGCTGGATCGGCGGCAATATCGGCATGGCGTTTGCACTGACCTCGACCATTAGCCAGATGAAGTCCACCGCCCCGGCGGGACGTAAATTCTTTGCCGCCGCGTTACCGATGCATAAAAACGCGAAACAGTCGGGGAACCCGCAACGGCCTTCCCAATTGCTGGCCATCAATAAGTCCACCCGCAACGCGGCCGAAGCGGTGAAATTTTTAAATTGGTTTGTCAATGACCGCGAAGCGTCCTTGATTTTAGGCGACAGCCGTTCCACGCCGGCTTCGAGTGTCGCCCGGAAAGCCCTGGTGGATGGGGCTAAAATCGACCCGCTCATCGCCGACGCCTTGGATTATGCCAACAAAAAACCGGGTAAATCTTGGGGACCCCTGACTGAAAACAGCGAGATCTCCCAGATTAACAAGGATGCCATCGAAAAGATGATCTTCGACAAACTCACCCCGGATCAAGCCGCGGATGAGATTCTCAAGGGTTACAAAGCGAAACTGAATGAATTGAAATCCAGTCAACGCTAGAGCAAAACTCTTTTCCACGCGAAATAGGGAGATTGCCCGATCAAATGGATCCCAATCTCCTTATTTTTATCCAAAAGCGAGTGATCAACCCTGTCCGCAGGCCAGGGTGAACCCAAAAGCTCCGGGAAGCAAGGGATAAAGTCGCCTTCTAGCAAGTGGGTTTCCGGTTCTTCCGAAAGGCTATATCCCATGGCTTCCCGAGGCGGACCGTTTGCAACTTTGACGAAATTATCATAAGGGATTGATGATCAATGCATACTGCGCGGGGAGTATCCAAAAAGCAATTCAACCGAAGCCTTTGGGGGTTGCTATTCATTTCCCCCTGGCTCATCGGGTTTTTGGTATTTCAATTATACCCTCTGCTGGCTTCTTTGGTATATTCATTCACGGACTTCAGCATTTTAAAAAAACCGGTTTTTATCGGGTTTGACAATTACATCCGGATGTTTACCCAGGATGCCCATTTTTGGGGTTCGTTAAAAGCTACCTTAATCTATGCGCTCATCTCTGTGCCGTCCAAGCTGATTTTCGCGTTATTGATCGCCATGATCCTGAATTTGAAACTGAAACTGATCAATTTTTTCCGCACCGCTTACTATCTTCCCTCAATTATGGGAGGGAGCGTGGCCATTGCCATTTTGTGGCGGTTTCTCTTTATGAAGAGCGGGATCATCAACCGGATGTTAGCTATCGTGGGAATTCCGGCCATTGATTGGCTGGGGAGCCCGAATGTCGCCCTGATAACCATCAGTCTGCTGGTGGTATGGCAGTTTGGCTCTTCGATGGTGCTGTTTCTGGCGGGATTGAAACAAATCCCGGAAGATCTTTATGAAGCGGGCCGCATTGACGGTGCCGGCCGGATTCGCCTATTCTTCAACATCACCCTGCCCATGCTGACGCCGATCATCTTCTTTAATCTGATTATGCAATCGATCAATGCGTTGCAGGAGTTCACCGGGGCGTTTGTAATCACCAACGGCGGACCGATGTACGCAACCTATTTGTTCGGATTAAAAATCTACGACGACGGTTTTCAATTCCTAAAGATGGGCTATGCGTCGGCGCTTTCTTGGGTGCTGTTTGCGATCATGATGATCTTTACGGCGCTGCTCTTCAAGTCTTCCAACGCATGGGTGCATTATGAAGACGGAGGTGATCAGCAATGATCTTTCAATCCCTTGCCGATCGTGGGAATCATGCGCGCCATGAAGAATCTCAGGTGGTTTGGACCTATCTTTTCCTGTGCCTGGTGGGCATCATCATGGTTTATCCGTTGATTTGGCTTTTTTTCGCCTCGTTTAAGGAAAATACCGAGCTGTTCTCTTCCCTGCAACTGTTGCCCAAACATTTCGTATGGTCCTCTTACCCGGACGGATGGCAGGGCGCCGGACAGTATACCTATACGACGTTTTTCGGAAATTCCTTGTGGATGGTCGGGTGGACCGTCTTTTTCACCTTGGTCTCCAGCATCCTGGTGGCCTACGGGTTTTCCCGGTTCGACTTTCCGTGCAAAAAGTTTCTGTTCATGCTGATGATTTCCACCTTGATGCTTCCCAATGCCGTGATCATTATTCCGCGTTATATTTTGTTTAAAAATTTCGGTTGGCTGGACGGCTACTTGCCGTTCATTATTCCGGCGGCGTTTGCGTGTTATCCCTTCTTTATTTTTATGCTGATTCAGTTCTTTCGGGGGCTCCCCAAAGAATTGGATGAATCGGCGGAATTGGATGGTTGCAACCCGCTGATGACGCTCACCCATATTCTCATGCCGCTTTCCAAGCCGGCGCTGTTTTCAGCGGGGATTTTCCAGTTTATGTGGACTTGGAATGACTTTTTGAACTCCCTGATCTATATCAACAGCATCCGTAAATTCACCGTATCGCTGGCATTACGGATGGCGATCGATACCACGGGCGGCGTAACCTGGAACCAGATCTTCGCGATGTCGGTCGTAGCGGTGATGCCGCTGGTGCTGATCTTCTTTTTTGCGCAGAAGTATTTCGTCGAGGGCATTGCGACGACCGGATTAAAAGGCTAGCCGCAGGAAGGGATGGTGAGAGCGATGAAGCCGAATATCCTGTTTATCATGTGCGATCAGATGCGCTATGACGCCATCGGCGCCAACGGCAATTCCAAGATCCGGACGCCCCATTTGGACGCCTTGGCGCGGGAAAGCGTCCATTTTACCAACGCCTACACTCCCAACCCCATCTGCGTCCCGGCGCGGGCCAGTTTGACGACGGGTTGCTACCCGCATCAATGTACGGGGTTCAAAGGCAATGACGGAGTTATTCAGCCGGGATTTCCGCTGTTGGGGACGGAGATGCAAAAACGCGGCTATAAGACGTATTGCATGGGAAAATTGCATTATCTGCCCTATATGGCCGCGCCCGAAGCACGCGTGACCCATGGCATCGAAACGGTCGAGCTCTATGAGTCCGGCCGGGTGCTGCAAAAATTTGACCCCAATTTGGAACGGGAGGGGTTGGAGGATTATTACGATTATTTGAAGGAGGTCGGGTGGCATGGTTACACCCGGGCCAACGGGATGGGCAACAACGATGTCTATGCCGCCAGCTCGGTGATTCCGGCCGAACATTACGTGGATACCTGGGTGGCGGACCGGGCGCTCCACCATATGCAAACCCATCTGGAGACGGCCCCGGATCAACCCTTTTTGATGTGGGCCTCCTTTCCCAAACCCCATTCGGCGTTCGACCCGCCGCATCCCTATGACCAGCTGTACGACCCGCGGGAGCTCGACGAACCGGCCGGGGACATCCAAGACTTGCTGAAGCTGGGGATTGACCATTCGTATCAGGAATATATCCGGTTTATGTGGGATAAGTTATCGCCCCAGGCCAAAAGGAAGATCAAAGCCAATTATTACGGGTTAATCACCCTGCAGGACCAACAGATCGGCCGGCTGCTGCAATTTTTGAAAGACAACGGGTTGGAGGAAGACACCATTGTGGTTTACACCACCGATCATGGTGAAATGCTGGGCGATAAAGGGATCTATTTCAAGCGGATTCTTTATGACCCTGCAGTCCGTATCCCGTTGATGATCAAGTATCCGAAAAAGCTGCCCGACAGTTTTCGTACCGCATGCCTGGCGGGATTGCAGGATCTGTTGCCGACCCTGTGCAGTTTGACCGGAGAACCGCTGGAGGCGGCGGTCGACGGGAAAGATCTGACCCCGGTATTGACCCGCGCTGAAAAGGTCCGGGATTACTATGTATCGCAGTGCAATACGGCCGACCCGGACCGGCCCGACAGCCAGATTGCCATGATCACCGACGGCCGGTTCAAATATATCTATACCGTATACGGCGGAGTGGAAGAGCTTTACGACCTGGAAAACGACCCGCATGAACTGCGCAACCTGGCGCCGGAATGCCGGAGCCGGGCGGCCCAATATCGGAAGTTGTTATGGCAATGGTGTGTGGAAAACAACGATCGGGAGATGGTGGACGGCGCCGACTTGGTAAAGGCGGCGAAAGCCCCCCTTGATATCAAACCTCCCGCCAATCCGTTCGGACGAAGATTTTATTAAGCCGTTCACTATATATGTCGCACTAAAAGCGTTGTGATAAACCCCGTCCGAAGGTCGGGGCGTTCACAAAAGCTCAGAGAAGCAAGTGATAAAGTCGTTTTTTAGTCCATTGAAAGGATGATTTCCGAATTTGAGGACTTTATCACATGGCTTCTAAATATTCCAAACAAAAAACTTGGCGACATATTTTCCTTGCTGGATAAGATGAAATAAATTCCACGCTTTACCCTTTTCCAGCCATGCTTTAAGGCTGGAAAAGCTGGTTCGGATTATTTAATTCATCTTATCTATCGTATCCGCTATGACTAGGAGGAAGAAATGGCAACCGTATATGATATTCGGGAGTATGGCGCCGTCGGCGACGGAAAGTTCAATAACGCCGGCGCAATTCAAAATGCGATTGACCTCTGCCATGAAAATGGCGGAGGACAAGTGGTCATCCCCGCCGGGATTTACTTGAGCGGATCCATCCGGCTGAGAAGCCATATCGATCTTCATTTGAAGCAAGGCGCGGTGCTGCGTTGCAGCTTAAAACGGGAAGATATTCATGCCTTTGATAACGGGGCCCTGAAGGCCGCCCGGCCGGATGGTTGGAACGATGGCTGCTTCATCGGGGCATGGCACGAGGAGAACATCACCATCTCCGGCGCGGGAACCATCGACGGGCAGGGACGCGAAATCATGTACGACGATGACGCCGACGGGGGATTTCACGAAGCGCCGCTGATGATCAAGGGATTCCGGCCGCGCCTGATGCTGCTGGAGGATATCCAAAATCTGACGGTAAAAGAGGTCACCCTGTTGGACGCGGCCTTCTGGACCCTTCATCTGGCAGGCTGCCGCCGGGTACGCATCCACAACCTCCAGATCCTCAATAACACCCGGGGCGCCAATAATGACGGGATCGACCCCGATTGCTGCCAGGATGTCCTGATCAGCAACTGCATTGTGAAGACCGGAGATGACGCGATCGTCATTAAATCGACCCGGCCCATGGCGGAGCAGTATGGCAATTGCGAAAACATCATCATTACGGGGTGTATATTAAAGTCTCAGGATTCGGCGCTCAAGATCGGAACCGAAACCCATGGCACCATCCGCAATGTCGTATTCAGTGACTGCATCATTGAGGACTGCTCCCGGGCGGTCGGGATCTGGGTCCGGGATGGGGGAACCGTCGAAGACATCCAAGTTCATCATCTCACGGGAGCGGTGCGCCGGTATGCCGATGCCCCGCAGCGGGAATTCGCCCCCCGATGGTGGGGCAAAGGCGAGCCGCTCTTTATTTCGGCAACGCACCGCACCCGGGAAAAGCGTTTTCCGGGGGTCATCCGGAATATCCAATTCGACCACATCCATCTGAAATCGGAATCCGGCGTCTTTATCGCCGCTGAAGCGGATTGTCCGATTGAGAATGTATCCGTCAGCGAACTGGATCTGACGCTGGCGAAGCAAGGCAGCCAGCCGGGCGGCCTCTTTGACGAGCAACCCTCCGTCAAAAATGTCTATCCCCATGCGATCCCCGCGGTCTATGCCCGGTATGTGAACGGCCTGCGGCTAAAAGAATGCCGGGTCCGGAAAGTGAAACCGCCTATGGAGCATTGGAGCGGTCTGACCGAAACCGAAAACTGCCGGGATCTGGCACTGGACATCCAAGAAGTGGAATAAACCGTATCCGGGAGGACGAGGATTATGGAAGACGCAGACGCAGTATACCGTTTTCATTACCGGAGCAGCCTGAAAAAAGAGTATGGCGCGGCGGAAATAAAGGTTGCATTGGAAGAATGCCAAGCGATCCTCGGCAGGTTCATTGCAGAGGGTAAAATCATGACTGCCGCACTGTACCATCACCGACAGCTACTTTTTTTCTATTACGAATGCATCGGAGATGAGCTAAAGCCGGAACAACTGCTAAAATCGCTTTCGCCCCATCTGGAACTCTGGCCGGGACAGGAGGAATTACGGGAATGGGTCGATATGTACCCCATCTTTTATCACGCGCTTCCCCAGGGAAAGCAGGATTGGGCCAGGCCCAAAGCTCCCGAACTGCGCCGGGGAAGGATCGCTTTTCTAAAACCGGAGAAACTTTTCAGTTATGTTTACCATCATCAGGCCCTGGTCGATGAGGGCCTGTGGTATGGCGACAAGTATCAGTTCATCGCGCTCCATGAAAATATTCTGTTCTCCTATTTTGAGGAACCGAAGACCATCACCAATCTTCAAGGAGATTTGGCGAAACCGTCCCAGGCGATTCAAGAATGGCTAAAGGCCGGGCCGGAGGATCACTTTATTCACCTGCCGGAGGGAAAGGGCGAAAATTTCATGTTTATCCCCGCCTATTTCGCACTGGGCCAAAGTTAAGGAACGGCGAAAAGGATTTCTTCCGCGAAGTATAGCGAAGGAAGCTGGACCGTCTTGATCATGTACTCAAAGTGTCGTGATAAACCCCGCGGGTCGAGGTTTATCACAAAAGCCCGAAGAAGCTGGCGTGAGTGAATATTGAATCAGCCTGAGCTATTTACGCTTCGCTATCCGCGCCCATTAGCGAGAGGCGCCGTGTTATGGCCATAAGCCTCGAAGCCAATTTTCACAAAGTTTTGGCCAGATTGCTACCGCAGGTTCATCCTTGCCCAATCCCAAACCATGCTGACCTTTGGAGAATATATGGAATTCAAATGAAAGATTTTGCTCACTTAGCGCTTGGGCGAAAAGTAAGTTTTGGCGCTGAAAATTAAAGTCATCGTTCGCTGTAACCCATAGAAAAGTCGGCGGCGTTTTCGCAGTAACATGTTTATGATTTGAAGTGAAATCTATCAATTCATCCATTGCAATATCTTTTGGTAATAGCGAACCTGCTGGCAGTTTTTCCTTAGAAAAGGGGGATGTCTCAGCATAACATAAAATGAGCGCATTCAGTTTAGAGCTCGTTTGATCAATCGGATCGTTACAATTTAGTTCTCCAAAAAGTATCGACATCATTTGCGCGTTGCGACTTTCCGGTTCTATCATTTCATTATCAAAATGAGTTCCTAGAAAAGCGGCGAGATATCCACCAGCTGAAAATCCTATCATGCCGATTCGTTCTGGATCAATATTGAATTTTAGGGCATTATAACGAAGATACCTAACCGCGCGTACTGCATCTTTCGTTGCAGTAAATGGAGTATAAGGAGCGACCCGATAATTCAAAACAAAAGCATTCATGCCCATTTGATTTAGCCATTTGGCAATGGGTTCTCCTTCATGAGACGCTCTATATTGAAATGCTCCACCCGGGCAGACAATAATTGCTGGATGAAGTTTCTCTTCTTTTAATAAATAAGGGGTCAGGGTAGGTAACCCTCGGTTATTCAAGTCCGCGATAGAGGAACCTAAGTCGGCATCAGGAAGATTTTTTTCCCAAAGTTTAATATCGTTTAATCCCATCGATATTCTCCTCCCATTTTAATTGACGGTCCTGATGGCCGCGGCTTTCGCGGTATGTTACATAACGAGTAGTATTTGGCTACTCAGTCGGAGTATTATTTGATACTACCGATACTCTGACTGTTGTTGTATTTTTATTCCTGAATTTTTCCATTTAAATTAAAATTTACATATATTTTATTATACTATTTTACTCTACCTATGTTGCAATAAGTTTTTCTAAATTGCCCTTGGTTTCGGAGCAGGAGTCGCTCCGTCGACATCCGAGTGAAAGCCATTCCATCTTTACCCCCCCATTTTACCCGGTTTTAGCTTCACTTCCCCGACTTATCCACAGCCAAAATTCATTAACCCTATTCAACGATCCCGTTTATCCACAGGAATAGATCGTTTATTCACAAAAAGAACTCTTTTATTCACAAAATGAGCTTGCTCAGCGACTGAAAGAGCTCATTCTTCCGAAAAAGAGCTCGTTCAGTCACAAAATGAGCTCACTTATCCACAAAAAGAGCTTGTTCAACGACTGAAAGAGCTCGTTTATTCACAAAATGAGCTCGTTCAACGACTGAAAGAACTCTTTTTCCACAAAAAGAGCTTACCCGGCGACTGAAAGAGCTCTTTCAGTTACCCAAAGAGATCCGTCACTCGCAAAATGAGCTCTTTCGGCTCCTCAACCCGGTCACGGATCCGCAAAACGACGCCAAAAGAAAAGAGAGCCCATCCATTTGAGCTCTCTGCAATCACACGACCATAGCAGCTTGGAAACTTTCATCGTTTTGAACGGCGCGGGTCAAAAGCCGCCGATGCTCGATCGGTTCGTAGAGCATTCGTAATGAAACCGTATCCGTAGGGATGGACATTCCGCTCGATCCCGCAATTTCCCATTTAACCCGTCACCGAAAAGGTTGCCCCGTCTCCTCCCGAAACCAGCCGGCGCATCATCCGCGTCCGCTGAGCCAGCCGTACAGATAGAGCAATCCGATCAATAACGGCTGGTGGATCAGGTAAATGAGCAGCGAATGCTCTCCCAAGCGGCAGCCCCAGCGGATCACCGGCAAGTGGCGGCGGTCTTGCAAGCGAAACCGCCGGCGGTAGCCGGCATACAGGGTATTGCCCAGGAACAGGCCCCACAGGATCAAGCCAAACCAGGGAAAGAGCGGAAAATAATCGGCCGCGAAAAAATCCTCAGGCTTAATCCCCAGCCAGAGCAGCCAGGGCCCGGCCGTTCGCTGCTTGGCGAGGTACGATCCGAGGGCGATGCTGAGCGCGCCGAAACCCAGATTCCAATACCGCAGCCGCAAGAAGGGATAACTCACCAAGACGGCCAGTCCGATGAGATGCAGCACCCCGAAGCGGACAAAACCCTCCCGCAGGAAAAGCCTGGTCACCAAAGTGACCAGCATCCCCCATAAAAAGATCTTGCCGCCCCGCCGGCAGTTTTTCCAAAACAGCTGGCCGCGTTCCTCCGGCCCGGCTCGCGCGCTACCGAGCGCCAGGGACACCCCCGCCAGGGTCAAAAAAAGGGCCGCGGTGAGCCGCTGCCAGATGATTCCGGCCCGCCAGGGAAAGCTCCGGATGAAGCCAAGGAAATAAAGATCGTCCAGCAGGTGAATGAGAATCATCGACACCACCGCCGCGCCCCGCAAAAAATCGATCTCCCAGAACCGCCCGGCCGGCCGCTCCGCGACATTCCGCCCCATCCGCCGTCTCCATTCTCTGAACTCATGCACAGCGGCTGTATTTTTTCCCTTCCCCAAAAGGGGTATACCCTCAACAGATCCCGGCGGGAGCGCCATATCCGTTGAAATCAATTCTGAGTATTCTTTCCCACCCCATGGCCAACGGCTGGAAATACGGACCTTGCGGTGGATATTTGAACTTATGATCAAAGAAATAAGTTGCAAAGATTCCGGGCCCTCAAGAAACTGATGCAACCGATATAACGGATAAATCGATAAAAAAATGGGAGATTAATCTTTGATCCAAGATCAAGCTGATTAAAGGAAGGGAATCGTCTTTGCCTTACCAAGCCTCCTACGTACGGCTGCTGAAAGACGGCGGGCTGGCGGAGCGAAAAGCCAAGGCTTACCGGAGGCTCTCCTGTTGCGACCTCTGCGCCCATGCCTGTCAAGCGGACCGGCTGCGGGGGCGGACCGGTATCTGCCGGGCCGGCCAGTCGGTAACAGTCGCGGATTACGGCCCCCATTTCGGCGAGGAAGATGTACTGGTGGGCCAGGGCGGCTCCGGTACAATCTTCTTCACCGGCTGCAATTTACAGTGCGTTTTCTGTCAGAATTGGGAGATTAGCCAGCTCCGGGAGGGCGAGACCGTATCCGTTGAGACGCTGGCCGGGATGATGCTGGAGTTGGAGGAGAAGGGCTGCCATAACATCAACCTGGTCACCCCCACTCCCTACCTGCCCCCGATCCTCGCCGCCCTGGAAGTGGCGGCTGCCCGCGGCCTGAGCCTGCCGCTCGTTTATAACTGCGGCGGTTACGAATCCCTTGCCGCGCTGGAACTGCTGGACGGGGTGGTCGACATTTATCTGCCGGATGTCAAGTTCGGCGACGACGCGACTGGTCTCAAGCTCGCCGGGGCGCCGGATTATTTCGCCGCGGTGAAATCGAGCTTAACAGAGATGCACCGCCAGGTCGGAGATTTACAACTCGACGAGCGGGGCATCGCCTGTCGCGGCCTGATCGTCCGCCACCTGGTCCTCCCCGGCGGTCTGACGGGCACGGTCGAGATCGTCCGTTTCATCGCCGCCGCGATCTCGCCCGATACCTATATCAACCTCATGAACCAATATTACCCGGCCTACCGGGCCAAGGATTATCCGCCGCTCCATCGCGGCCTCTCGGCTCGCGAATACCAAGCGGCGCTGCAGATCGCCAGGGAGGCCGGGCTGCATCATTTCGCCTGAATCCCGTTGCTCCCCCGTACGTCTTCAGGCCCGGGTCATCGTCCGCCGGACCATCCAATAGGTCAGGGGCAGGCTGATCAGGGCGAAGACGGCCAGGATCGCCAGCTTGGGCCAGACCACGTTCCAGCCGGCGCCCATGATGGCGATGGCCCGGACCGCCTCCACGAAATGGCTGAGCGGCAGGAGCCGCGACAAGACCTGGATCACCGGCGGCATGCTGAGATACGGCCAAGTATAGCCGGAGATCAGGAAGGAAGGCACCGCGATCAGCATGGAAATCTCAATGGCCTGCGGCATGTTCTGGGCCAGGACCGAGATGGCCATGCCCACCGCCACCAGGACCACGATGAAAAGGGCCACCGTCAGCAGGAGCAGCCAGGGGTCGCCGCGCAGCGGCACTTGGAAATACCCGAAACAAAGGCCGTACATGATCAGCGCGTCCAACGCGTAAATCATGAAGTAGACCAGCAGCTTGCCTCCGATCAGCTCGCCCACCCGCAGCTTGGAGAGGGAGAGCTGCCGCCAGGTCCCCTGCTCTTTTTCCTTGACGAACGAGAGCGCCACCCCGAGGAAAGTCACCTGCTGCAGCACGGTCCCGATCAGCCCGGCCAGCATGAAGACGAGATAGCTCAGGGTCGGGTTGTACCAGTTGCGGGTCCGGAAACTCAGCGCCGTCACCGCCTGGTATGCCTTGGGCGGACTCATCCCCAGGCCCTGGATAACCTTCATAGTGACTCCGGCGCCGATGGTCGCCACCACCGAGCTGGCGGCGGAGGCCACCGTATTCATGGTCAGAATGTTCGAACTGTTGATGACCAGTCCGACTTCGGCGCCGCGGACGTTTTTGAGGTCCGATTGCAGATGCGGCGGGATCACGACGCCCATGATCGCCCGTTCGCTCTGGAGCGCCTGCTCCAGCTGGGCGTAGGTATCGACCGCGCCCACGATCTTCAGCCGCTCCGAATCGCCGAAAGCCCGGGTGATCATCCGGCTCATCTCCGATTGATCCTGGTCGAAGATGACCACCGGCAGATTCGTCACTTTCTGCTGGATATAGAGGAAGCCGCATAAAAGCGTCAGCGCCAGCGGCGCCACAAAGGCGATCATGAAAAGAATATTGTCCCGGGTGATGTGCAGAAACTCTTTTTTCATCACACCGGCCAGCCGTTGCAGGGTGTTCATCGGGTCGCCTCCTTCGCCGCCGGCGGCGGGGCGGGGGTCTCTTCCAGGCGGCTCAGGGTCCGCCGGTTCAGGTGATAGACCGTCTCGCACCGCGCGGCCAGCGCTTCGTCGCTGGTGCAGACCAGCACCGCCGTTCCGGCCAGCCGCCATTGGTCCAGGATCGCGCCGAGTTTCCCCCGGAGCGGCTTATCCAGGCCCCGGCTCGGATCGTCCAGCACCACCAGATCAGCGCCGCCCACCAGCGCGCAGGCGACCTGCAGCATCGGCCGGAGCCCCGCCGGGAGCCGGGAGGCCCGCGTCCCCTCCCAACCGTCCAGGCCGGCGGCGGCCACAATCCGCGGCAGTCTGGCCCCGTCGTCGCCGTGAATCAAGCGGCAGAACTCCAGGTTCTCTCCGACCGTCAGATCTTGATACCAGGAGAACTCCTGGGTGACCAGGAGCGCCGTCCCGGAATGTTCCACCGTCCCCCGGTCCGGCCGGCGCAACCCGCTGGCCAGCTCAGCCAGGACGGTCTTGCCCGCACCGCTGATTCCAAAGACGCCGGCCCGCTCTCCGGCGGCGACGGTCAATTCGACCCCGTCGAGCAGCCATTCTTTCCGCCATCCCCGGCGGCAGCCGGCGTTTTTCATCTCCAGCACATTGCCCAAGGCAGATCCCTTCTTCCCGTGTCGCTCTATAAGTTAAATTAAATACCTTTGATAATCATGTCCCTAAAGCCGGCCATGATCAAAAATTGAAAGGATTTAATTCAACTTATTACCGCTGTAATAGGATGAAATAAATTCCGATTTAATACCATTTGCATTCGGCTTTAGGAATGCAAATCTTCGATAGATATTTATTTCATCCTATAATAGTATACTTTCCGTCACTTCCGGGGCGCCAGCGATATCAGGGCGGTCATCCCCGGGCGGAGCTTCAGGTCGGAATTATCGAGCTTGATCTTGACCCCGAAGGCGACCAGGTCCTTCTCGCCTTTCTCCTGGTAGGCCCGTTCCGTGGCGTAACTGGGCTTGGCGCCGATATTATAGACCTTGCCCCGGTAGACCTTGCCCGGAACGCCCAAAACCTTCACCGGCACGATCTGCCCCAGGCGAAACTGCCCCAGAGCGGTCTCGCGCACCTTGACCTCGACGTGGATGTCGCGCAAATCGCTGATGGTCACGATGGGCATGCCGGTGGAGACCAATTCGCCGCCGGTCACCGCCTTCATGGTGACGGTTCCGCCGATCGGCGCTTTGACTTTGGCGTCGTTCAGGTAGGTCTGGACTTCGTCCGAAGCCGCCTGGGCCTGCCGGACCAGGGCCGCGGCGGACTCGACGTCCTCTTTCTGCGCGCCCTCCCGGACCAGATCGTATTGTTCCTTGGCCGCGTTGTAACGGGCCCGCGCCACTTCCAGCTCGGTGCCGGCCACATCCAGCTTCTGCTGGGCCAGGACCCCTTCCTTATATAATAAGGAGAGCCGGTTGTAAGTGCTCTGCGCCAGGTCGAAGCCTGCTTTGGCCTGCGCCATCATCTCCCGGGCCTGTTCAAGCTGCTGCGGCCGGGCGCCGTTCCGCGCCTTTTCGTACTGAAAGGTGGCCGCCGCCAGGGCCGCTTTGGCCAGGTTCGCCTTGGCCTCGATATTGTCCGCTTCCATGACCGCGATGACCTGGCCGGCGGTCACCTCGTCGCCCTCATCCACCAGCATCTGGGCCACCCGGCCGGGGATCTTGACATTCACATCGGTCTCTTCCGCTTCCAGGCTGCCGCTGATCTCGACCGGCTGCGCCTCGTCCCCGGCCACCGTGGCCCGGGAACGGTGCAGCGTCACGAAGAGCAGCGCCGCGCCCACCAGTACGATGAATAATCCCACCAACACTTTCCCGGCAATCTTCATTTGGAATCCTCCTTACCCTTTCCCATGGCCCGGTCCAACTGGGCCAATGCGATGTTATACATGCTCAGGGCCTGGCTGTAATTGTTCTTGGCCTGGGTCAGGCCGACCTCGGCGTCGATCCGCTCCAGCGAGGTGCTGAGCCCCGCCTGGTAACTGATCTCCACCATCCGCAGCGTCTCCTGGGCCTGGGCCAGGCTCTTTTCGGCGACCTGGATCGCAGCCAGGGCGGCCTCAGCATTGCGGTAGGCCTGCTCCACTTCGAGTTTGACGCCGCGTTCGAGCAGCTCCCGGCCGGTGTTCGCCTGCTGCAAGACGCTCTCGGCCTCCGCCACCTGTTGATCCACCAGGCCGTGGTCGTATAGTTTCATGGTGGCGACCACTCCGACCGTCAATGACGGCGCTTCGTTGTTGGGCTCGATCTTATGGCCGTCGACCACCAGGGCCACGGTCGGCTTTTTGCCGCTCTTGGCGATGGCCACCGCCTGCCGGGCCATCTCCACCTTGGCATGGGCCGCTGCCAGCTCCGGCCGGTTCTGCAAGGCCCGCGCCTGGCAAGAAGACAGATCCTGCGGCAAGGGGGCGGAACTCATCTGGTCGTTTAACACGTAAACCGTGCTCAGGTCGACTCCCAACACGAAGTTGAAGGCGCTCCGGGCCAGGTTCAAGTTGTTCTGGGCCAGCAGCTGCTTTTGCTTCAGGTCGGCCAGCTTCACCTCGGCCCGCATCACATCGAGTTTGGGCACCATGCCCGCCTTGTAATAGGAATTGGCCTCGGCCAGGTGATGCTCCATGCTGGCCACCGCTTCCTCCATCGTCACCTCCAGCCGCTGGGTGAAGAGGACGGTATAGTAGGCTTTTTTGACCTCCATTACCAGGCCGTTTTCGGCCGCGGCCAGATTGGCCCGGGCGTTGGACTCGTTGGCCTGGGCCTGCTTATTGGCAGCCGTCAGTTTATTCCCGGTATAGAGCGGCTGGGCCAGATGAATCTGGAGCCCGTAGTAATTCAGCCCGTCATCGGGAAGCTCTTCTTCAGACATTTGGGAGGCAATATATTGGTAATAGCTACTATCCGACTTCGCAAAAATTTGTTTCAGGCTATTATTCAATTGCGCCAACCCCCGGCCCACCGTCACAATGTCCGGCGGGTCGTTCAGGTGGTTGTACGCCCCGCTCAAAGTGACCTGCGGGCCGTAGGCCGAAGCCGCCTGCCCCGCTTTGGCCCGGGCCGTCCGGACATCGCCTTGGGCCAGCTGGCGTTGTAAGCTGTTCGCCATGGCGATCTGGACCGCTTGGTCCACCGTCAGGTTTTGAGCCGGCTTGCTCTCGGCCAGGCAAACCGGGCCGAGTCCCAAAATGGCAATCGCCACCGCCAATCCGGCAACCATCGGCCATTGCCGCGCCTTTACTTTCATTCGTTTCACTCCTTTGCTATACTCAGGGACGATAATTGACTGACAGTCGAGATAGCCAAAAAAAATTATCTTTCCGTTTGCGGGACCTTAACCCTTTTGCTGATGAATCCCATACATGGCCAATTGAAAGATGGACTCCCGGTAATGGTCGAGGTCGTCGCCGATCCGGCCCATTTCATACTGGATAATGATGCCCAGGATCAGGCCGATGATCGTCTTGGCCATCTTATCCACGTCGAAATCGACAAACTCGCCGGCGGCGATCCCTTCCCGCAGCACCCGGCTGACCATCTCCACCCATTCCGAGGATTTATTCTTCAATCCCCGCACCAGGTCGCCGAGATGGAGAAAGATCTGCTCATCCACCTGCACGAAGAGGGTCTCGATCAGGCCGCGCCGTTCCCGGTGGTACTGGATGAAGGTGTCATAGAGGCCATATAAAGTTTCGGTAGCCGACTTCCCCTCGGCGATGACTCCGTTCATCCGTTCCCGCAAAAGGTCCAGACCTTTTTCGAGAATGGCGATGTAAATCTCATCCTTGCTTTTAAAGTAAGAATAGATCGTCCCCTTGCCCAATTCGGCCTCGCCGGCAATCTCATCCACCGTGGTAAGTTCAAAGCCTTTTTGGGAGAATAGTTTTTGGGCAGCAGTCATAATCACTTCCCTGCGCATCTGCTGCTCGCGTTCTCTGCGGTTGGCTACTGTCAAGCGGCCACCTCCCTCGATAATCGAATTTAAGTCTTAATCCGACCGACGGTCGATAATTTATTCTACCCCCCCTTTCCGAAGGGAGCAAATTGCGATTTGCCGTGATAAAGGCCATCAACTGGGTTGAATAGACGTTTTTGCTATCTATACCAGATTTTCTCCTAAATTCGCTGATTTTAATGCGCTACGGCATTTTTCGCGGGATGGCCCCTTCGCTTGGCCCACCGGAGGATTTTCCCGCGAGCATTTGCCTGGACAGACCTTTCTTTGGCCGTTCGCTTCTTATTCCTATTGTATGCTCTACCGGCATTCGTAAAATACGGCCCATAAAAAAACCGGACGCTTTGAACGCCCGGATGCCATCCGACCTGCGGGTGATGTCCCGCTGAATGATTCCATGCATCGCTTTCGGAGAAACTCCCGTTTGCGCCGCCCCATCGGAACCGACGTTACGAAGCGGTCGTGAGACGGGTTGGCGTTGCGCGCAGAACCCTTTGCAATACTTCGCTCAGTTCTTCGATGGTGTACGGTTTGATAATTTTGTCGCAAAACCCGTAGTCGCTGTAATGAAGCAGCACCGGGTCGTCCGGATAGCCGCTGGTGACGACGGCCCGGGCCCGGGGATCGATCTTCAGCAGGCCGGCCATTGTTTCTTTGCCGCCCATGCCGCCGGGGATGGTCAGGTCCAGCAACACCAGATCGAATGGCGCTCCCTCCCGCAGCTTCCGGCCATACTTTTCGAGCGCCATTTGGCCGTTCTCCGCATACTCCACTTCATAACCGATCTCTTGCAGCATCTCGCCGGCGGCCTGGCTGAGGACCAATTCATCCTCCATCAGCAGGATCCTGCCGCGCCCCCGGGTGAGCACCGCTTCTTCCCGGACTCCTTCGACCCGTTCGCCACGGACCGCCGGCAGATAAATGGTGAAACTAGTGCCCACCCCTACCGTGGAAGCGACGCTGATGTGGCCGCCATGATTGGAGATAATAAAATAAGAGGTGGCCAATCCCAGGCCGTTCCCCTCCGGCTTGGTGGTGAAGTACGGATCGAAAATTCGCGGCAGATTTTCCGAAGCGATCCCCATGCCTTGATCGGTCACGACGATCCTGAGATAGTTTCCGGGCTTGACCGGCAGGTACTCATCCATCCCGACCCCGATATTATCGGCTTCGACGCTTAACTGTCCACCATCGGGCATGGCCTGGAGGGCATTGATCGTCAGATTGCTCAAGACCTGGCTGATCTGACCGGAGTCAACATTGACCGTCCAAAGATCCGGGGTGATCCGGAAACGGCATTTGACATTGGAGCCGCGTAGCGCGAACTCCACCGTATCGTGCAACAGATCGTTCACCGCGGTATTCCGTTTCACGGGCGCGCCGCCTTTGGAGAACGTCAACAGCTGCCGGGTCAAGGCGCTGGCCTGAAAGATGGTCTCTTCCATGTTTTGCAGCGCCTTGGCGACATCCAACCCCTTGGTCAGCTTCAACCGGGCCAACTGCAGGTTCGCCAGGATCGCCGTCAGGAAATTATTGAAATCATGGGCGATTCCGCCGGCCAGGAGGCCCAGGGACTCGATCTTCTGGGCTTTGAGCGACTCTTCTTCCATCTCTTGTTGCCGGGTGATATCCCGGATAGTCTGGATCGCCCCGATAATCTGTTCTTGATCATTCTTGAGCGGCGTCGCCCGGGCCTCGAGATAGATGCCTTTCGCTCCGCCGCCGGCCGGGGCCAGCGCGAGCCGGGCAATGAAGGTATCCCCTTCGCGGCTGAAGGAACGGAACGCTTCGGGCTGCCGATACCCGTCCCAGATAGAATCGACCAGAACCGGGCGGTTTTCAAAGAGCGCGATGCCTTGATAATAATCGGCGCGGCCGCTGACCGCCTCCCGGCTGATGCCGGTCAGCCGCTCCATCGCCCGGTTCCAAGCGATCACCCTGCGTTCCCCATCCAATACGAAGACCCCGTCAGGTATCGACTCGATGATCTGCTGCAGTTGATTGGCCAGCCGCAGTTTTTCGGCGGCCTCTTTCCGCTCGGTGACATCGGAAAGAACCGCCACCCCGGCGATGATGGCTCCGTCCCGGTCGCGAATGGGCGCCGCGCTGATCTCGACGACGCCGCTGGTACCATCGCCGCGCCGGAGCGTCAGTTCTGCCATGGGGACGGTCTCCCCCTCCATGATGGCCCGCGTCAGCGGCCATTCCTGGGGCAAAAGCGCGGATCCGTCGCGCCGCAGCCACTGGAAAGCTCCGTTCTCCGCCAAAGATGCGCCACTATCGACAGGCTGCCGAAAGATGGCGGCCACTTGGTTATTGGCCAGGGTCAACCGGCCGGATGGCGCTTCGGCGATGAGCACTCCGGAAGGCATCTGTTCCAAGACCGAAGCCAAGCGGGCCCGTTCGTGCTCCAACTGGTTGAAGAGCGTTTCTCTTTCAGTGATGTCATGCCAGGTGACGATCGCTCCGCCGATATGGTTCCGCAGCCGGAGCGGGGCCGCAGCCACCTGGAGAGTAAGCTCCCGGCCATCCTGATGGAGATAACGAAAATAACGTTCCCGCACTCTAGCGCCTTGTAACGCCTGATAAGGCGGGAACTCCCCGGGATTCAGCGGGTTCCCGTCGAGCCGGCGCAGGGCTGACCGCAACCCCTCGATGGCATTGGGCTCCGCATCCAAACCGAACAGGGCCGCTGCCACCGGATTGGTCCGGGACATCCGTTCGTCGACATCGAAGATGGTCACCGCATCATTCATGGCCTCAAAAACCGCATCCAGCTCCGCCGCCCGCTCTTCTGCGCGCCGCCTGGCCGCCATCAACTGTTCATTCAGCTGCTGAAGCTTGTTGAGCGCCTCCTCCAAACGCTGTTTCGCTTTGACCTGCTCGGTCACTTCCATCAATGAGAGAACGAAGCCCTGGACCACGCCCCGTCCGTCGCCGACCGGGACCAGGCTCCAATCCCAGTAAGTCGTCCCCCGCCAGGGCTGATACTCGTAACAAAAGGGTTTGGCATAGTACTGGGCGGGCTGGCCGGTGTCCCGGACCCGCTCAAAAATGGCGCGGTTCTCGGCATTGGGAAACAACTCAAAATGATTCCTTCCGATCAGCTCGGCCCTGGAATGGCCCGAGCCGTCGACGTAAGCCGAATTGACCTTCACAAAGTTGAACCCCCGGTCCAGAAACGCCAATTGCGTCCGGGTATTCTCCATGATGGCGTCATAAATCGCTCTTTCGTTATCCATGGTTGGAGCCGATGCGGCGGCGGCGGGGGGAGTGGTCCGGATTCCGGCGGGGCCCGCGGCGGGCTGCGGGAATAGTGGCTTGGATGGTTTTTTCATGCGACGGTCATCCCCTTGTCAGACTTGACCGATCTCTCATGTCGTTTTACAAAATTCGCCATTTATTGCCAGATTCCTCTTCCCTCAGGGCAGGATAACCGATAAAAAAAGCAACTCTACGCCTGGATACCACGATGAGTTGCATTGGGATGAATAAAACTACAGATCCCCGTATTATCGGGCCGTACGGCTATTCCCGAAAGAGGGCTACCGGGCGCTCTTCCGGAACAGCCCCGTAAAGAAATCCCTCAACCCGCGCCAGAGGCGGGTCAGAAAGTTGGCCTGTTCCACCCGTTCCACCGCATAAACCGGCGCCCGGGCCACCGTTTTTCCGTTTAAGGTCGCCGTCATGGTTCCAATCCTCCCTCCGGCAGCCACCGGCAGTTTCAGCTTGGGGTCGACCGCGATCCTGGTCTCGATCAGCTGGTCTTTGCCCCGCTCGACCACGGTGCCTAAATCCCCTTTGAGTTTCACCGGCACCAGCTGTTTCTGGGCCGCGCTGATCGATACCTGTCCGGCCGTTCCCTTGCTTTCTTTGATGGTCTTCCACTGAAAGTTACGGTAGCCGTAATCCAATAAGCGGCGGCTCTCCGCCAACCGTTTGGCATTGGTCTCCGCTCCCAGCACCACGCTGAGCAGCCGAAAATCGCCCCGCTTGGCTGTGGCCGACAAGCAAAACTTGGCTTCATCGGTATGGCCGGTCTTCAATCCGTCGCAGCCCCGATAGACCTGGATCAATTCGTTGGTATTGCGCAACATGAACTGCCCGTCCCTGAATTTATCCAGCCAAATCGAGGTGAACTCGAAGATCTCCGGATACTGAACCAGTTCGCGGGAGATGACCGCCAGATCGTAGGCGCTGCTGTAATGCCCGGGATCGGGCAGCCCCGTTTCATTGGCAAAATGCGTGTTCTTTAACCCGAGCTCCCTGGCCTTCTCGTTCATGGCTTCCACGAAATCCTGGACCGACCCGTAAAGGTGTTCGGCAATGGCGGCGCTGGAATCATTGGCCGATACTACGGCGACGGTTTTAAACAATTCCTTTAACGGAAAGGTTTCACCTTCTTTCAAGTATACCTGGGAACCGCCCATTGTGGCGGCCACCGCCGAAGTCGTAATCGGATCATTCCAATGGGCCCGGCCGGAATGGATATCCTCCAGGATCAGGAGCATCGTCATGACCTTGGTCACGCTGGCCGGAGGCAACCGTTGGTGTTCGTCCTGCGCGAATAAAACCCGGCCGCTGACCGGATCCATCAGGATCGCCGCCCGGGCGTCGATGTTAAACGCGGCGCGGGCCGGTAGAGTCCAGCCGACCATCAACCCCAGCAACGCCGCAACCGCAAGAATTACCGTTTTTTTAAAACGCAAACCGCTTCCCCCTTTTCGGCAGATGTCCATCATGGGACGCCGCTCCGAACCATCCTGGTTCGTCCTCTCCCAAAGCATTCCCAAAAGGGGAAAACGCTATGAATCATCTCATTCGGGGAATTGCTTATCCGGGATTGCGTTCCGTTTCGGCGGCAGGTTATACTATAGAGGATAAAAAGCCATGGGATAAAGTCTCTTTCCAACCGATTCGGCCTGTAAAAGTAAAAATCGACTTTATCCCTTGCTTCTCCGAGCTTTTGTGTTCGCCCTGACCTTCAGACAGGGCTTATCACAACGCTTTAAACGGAAGGTTTAACCTTCCGGGCTTGGGTTTCCTTCGGCGATACGTTCGTTTTTCGGGAGGCTGAAATTTGGATTTTCTCTGCATTGAGCTGGTCAACAGCGGCTGGTACATTACCCATAAGCCGTTTCGGGATCCGTTGCGGGATCCGGTTTGGCTGGCCGAATTCCTCCGACGCTGGGATCTGACAGAAGTGGCGGCCCCGTCCGCCGTCGAGCTGGACCAGTTGATCGCCTTGCGCGGTTTGCTGGCGGAATGGATTGATTCGATCTGCCGCGCCAAAGCACTGACTCCGGAGCAACTGGCAGCAGCCAATCGCTACCTGGAAGCGGCGCCTTTCCACTACCGGGCAGAGCTATCGGAAGGCCGGTTCCAATTGGTTTTGAAACCCGCCCGAACGGATTGGGATTTTGTGCTGGCGAAGAGCACCGCCTCCCTATTTGAGCTGCTCTCCCAGTATCCCCTCGACCGGATCCGGCAATGCGGGAATCCCGAATGCCGCTGGGTGTTTTATGACGAGAGCAAGAGCAGCACCCGCAAATGGTGCGGCAACACCTGCGCTTCCCTGATCAAGGTACGGAAGTTTCGGGAGCGGCAAAAAGGCGGCTGATTTTTTGGAAATATTTTCTTGACATTTTATCCTCCTTGTTGTTAATATAGTAAAAAAACAATGTATACAAAATACGTTTGGGAGTGCATCTAGGGTTCCACCGTCGGAACGGGTCGGTCCGAGCGATGCAAGACGGCGCAATCGTCACACCCTTGGGAAAAAAGCCCGGGGAAGGAGTCTCAACTCTTTCTCCGGGTTTTTATATAGGCCAATGGTCTTTTTGGATAATTGAAATGATTGCTGCTATATAAGTGCGGTAAGTCAAAAATTAGACGGGGAGCTGATGATGATGCCCGTTGTGACCGTCTCCGGGCTGACCAAAAGGTTTCAGACCAAGGTAAAGCAACCGGGGTTATCCGGCAGCGTCCGCTCTTTGCTCCGCCCCGAATACCAGACCATCGACGCGGTCCGGGGGATCTCCTTTACCGTGGAGCGCGGCGAAATCCTCGGCTTTATCGGTCCCAATGGCGCCGGAAAATCGACCACCATCAAGATGTTGACCGGTATTCTCCGCCCGACCGCCGGGCAGCTCCGGGTGCTCGGCTTAAACCCGGGCCGCGACCGGGTGCGGCTCGCCTTTCATATTGGGAGCGTCTTCGGGCAGAAATCACAACTCTGGTTCCATCTGCCCCCGGCGGATAGTTTTCAGTTGCTGGCCGGGATCTATGAGATCCCCGCGCCGGATTATCAAAAACGCTTGGACTTCTTGGTCGACCTCTTCGAGTTGGGAGAGCTGCTGTCCATCCCGGTCCGCCGGCTCTCCCTGGGGCAACGGGTCCGTTGTGAGATCGCCGCTTCCCTGCTGCATCAGCCGGAGATCATCTTTCTGGACGAACCGACCATCGGTCTGGATGTAGTGGTCAAACAGAGGATTCGCGACCTCATCGTCAAGCTCAATCGCGAAGAAAAAACCACCATCTTTCTGACCAGCCATGACGTGGGAGATATTGAGCAGCTCTGCCACAGGGTGATGATCATCAACCATGGCGCGATCGTCCTGGATGAACCGATCCAACACCTGAAATCCCATTATTTAAACAAAAAAGTGATCAGCGTGCGATATAGCCAAACGGTCCGGATCGATCTGCCGGGACTGGTCCAATGGAAGGAGGACGGGACCAGCGAGGGGCACGGTTATGCGGCACGGATCGAAGTCGATACGCTCACCCAGAATCTGAGTCAGGTCATCGCCCAGCTGCTCTCCTACGGCGAGGTGGCCGACATCACCATCTCCGATCAGCCGCTGGAACAGATCATTGCCGCCATTTATACGGGCGGGCCCGAATTGCCGCCGGAAAGGGGCCGTGTTGCCGATGCCTGAAGTGATCGCTTTGACGCTCCGGAAAGCCCGGAAATATGGGCTGGTCGCCCGGACCAGCCTCCAGAACAGTCTGGCCTACCGCGCCAACTTCATTTTTGACAGCTTCTTCTACGCCTTTATCGTCTTTATCTTCATGCAGCTCTGGCGATCCATCTTCCATCGGGGCGGCTCCATCGCCGGATATTCGTACTCCCAGATCCTTTGGTATCTGATCATCACCGAGATGCTCACTTTTTCCCAAAGCAATGTATTTGAGGACCTGAACCAGGATATCAAGAGCGGCAACATTGCTTACCTGCTGAATAAGCCCTTTCATTACCTGCTCTATCAGTGCGCCAACGGAACTGGCCCGATCCTTGTGAAATGGCTGATTAACGGGCTGACCGGACTGGCTTTGGGCTCGCTCTGGATTGGGCCGTTGGCGGGCTTTTCCCCGATCCGCCTCCCCTTGCTCCTCCTCGCGATGGCCAATGGCTTGCTCTTGAACTTTCTGGCAATGGCTTGCCTGGGGTTGAGCGCTTTTTGGCTGGAGGAGAACACCGCCTTTTACTGGATCTATCAAAAACTCACCTTCATTGTGGGCTTGTTTCTCCCGCTCGAGTTTCTGCCCGCCTGGGCGCAACGGATCGCGCTGTGGCTGCCCTTTTCTTACGTCAATTACGGCCCGGCCAAATTGGTGGTGGCTTTCTCCGGCCCAGCCTTCATCCGGATCGTTACGGTCCAATTCCTCTATATCCTGGGGCTGGCGGCCTTGGCCGGATGGATTTTTCGGAGAGGAGTGAAGCGAATCAATGTCAACGGCGGATAATCCCAAGGAGAAAGAGCACGGCAGCGCGAGCCTCGGGAAGCATTTGCAATTATTCGGGGCTTACCTCCGGTTCAACCTGGCGGCGGCCATGGAGTACCGGGGCAGCTTTCTGTTGCAAGTCTTCGGGATGATCGTAAACAACGCCGCTTTCATCATTTTCTGGGCGGCGCTCTTCAGCAAGGTTCCGCGGATCGGGAACTACGGTTTCCGGGAGGTGATGTTCCTGTGGGCGCTGGTCTCCGCCTCCTTCGGGCTGGCCCATATCTGCTTCGGCAACATCGGCCAGGTCTCCCGGATGATCCTCCAGGGCGAGCTCGACACCTATCTGCTCCAGCCGAAGGACGTCTGTCTCAATCTGATCGCTTCCCGCAGCATCGTCTCGGCCTGGGGGGACCTGGCTTACGGGATCCTCCTCTTCGTGACGGTCTTTGGCTTTGAACCGCTGCGGCTGGGGTTGTTCTTCGCTTTCACCGTCGGCAGCGGACTGTTGATGGGGAGCGTCATCTTTTCCGCCCAGGTATTGACCTTTTTTGTCGGAAACTCCTCCGCCATTTCCCGCCTGGTCACGGAATTTGTGATCAGTTTCACCCTCTATCCGGAGTGCATTTATCGCGGCCCGGTCCGTTGGGTGCTCTATAGTTTGATACCCGCGGGGTTCATCGTCTTTGTACCGCTCCGGATCATGCAGGCCTTCTCCTGGCCGGCCCTGGGGCTGCTCGTCGGCGTGGATCTGGCTTATGTCTGCTTGAGTTACTGGCTATTCCGGATCGGCCTCCGGCGCTATGAATCGGGCAATCTGATCGGAACGCGGATGTAAAATACATATTCCCTCCGCCCTTGGGGAATTTTTACTCCCAGGAAAGTTTTCCAAAGGAGCGAAACCGATGAACCAGCCGTCCAACAATCAACAAAATACCGGGACCTATGAGCCGGCCAACCGGATGAGCCAGCCGCCCCCGGTGATCACCGCCAAGGATCTGGCCTATTTGAAGGACGCCATGTCCTGGGAGCTGCTGGCGACCAAGAAGTGCCGGATGTACGCGGCATTTGCCAACGATCCGGCCATCCGGAACCAGCTCGACCAGACCGGCCAATTGCACCAGAACCATTACGAGCAGCTGTTGCAGTTGGTGATGGCCAATCCCAATCAACATTATCCGCAGTAAGGAGGCGCGCCATGAATCAACCGAACCAACCCAATCCCAATGTCATCAAAAATCCCCAAACCGGGCAGTTGCCCCAGGTTAAAGGGCCGGAGATGAACGAGCGGGATTTCCTCAACGATATGCTGGCCACTGAGAAATATCTGACCGACAACTTCAATATCCTGGCCCGCGAGGCCAGCCATCAATCCTTGAACGGGGAGGCTTTGCGGATCCTCAACGAAACGCATCAGGCCGCCCGGACTCTTTTTAACCTGATGTTTGAGAAAGGCTGGTACCAGCTGACGGCCGCCTCACCGCAGGAGATCAGCCAGACTGGAACCCAATTTCAAAACTACCGTTCCCAGGAACCCTATCATTCGTAAAAAAGCGGGGGCGGCCGCCGGCCGTCCCCGCCATGATTGCCATCGCTACAGAGTGCCAACCGCCACATAGGCGAAGCTGTCCGGGCTCCAAGGCGCGCGGTCGAAATCGCCGAATTCATCGGTCAGCATCAGCCCCGCGGTTCGCAACAGCTCCTGGAGCCCGGCCCGGGTCAATGGATAGAGCGGCACCTGATTCTGATAGCTCCGGCCCTCGCAGGTCAGACGGGTCTTAAACAGAATCTCGCGGTTGGACCGGAATTCATACTCGCGGACCAAGGAGACTCCGTCCGCTCTTTCGATCGTCGGCAAGGCGGTGATCCGCTTGGCGAGAATCCGGTCATAATTCAGGATCTGAATGACCCAGCGGCCTCCCGGCGCCAGCAGTTTCCGCCATTCGGCCAGCGCCGCTCCGATGGCGGCCGGACCGTCCAGATGGACCAGGGAATTGCCAATGCAATACCAGCCCTTGAAGTCCGTCCCGATGGCCGGCCGGCTCATGTCCTGAACCAGCAAGCGCGGGTTGGAGCGGCCCCCCGCTTTTTCGGACCCCGTCCGGACCATCCCGTCCGCGAGATCGATCCCCGTGACTTCGTAACCGGACCCGGCCAGGGCCAGGGCGTAACCTCCGGTGCCGCAGGCCAGATCGGCGAGGCGCCCCGGCGGCGGGCCGAAGCTCTCCTGCAAAAACCGGACCGTCTCCGGATCGGCCGGAAAAATCCGGTCGTAACAAAAGGCGAAATCTTCATAAAATCCCATGGGGCGACACTCCTTACCACGTCGGCGCGATCAAATGCTGCACCGTGACTCATATTATCTTTCCCCGCGCCGCCCGGATAATCCTTTTTCCCGGCGTCAGTGAACGATTCCCCGCGCGGCGCCGCGCAGAAACTCCAACAAATGGTCAATTTCACGATCATGCGGTATCTCCCGATCGATCTGGCGGATGGCTTCGGCGAGCGGCTGGCCGGCGCGGAACAGCATCCGGTAAGCGCACTTCAGGGCCGAAGCCGCCTGCTGCGTCATTCCGTAACGTTCCAGGCCCACCTTATTCAGTCCGTAGGCCGTCGCCGGATTCCCATCCACCAGCACAAACGGCGGGACATCATGGAAGACCGCCGAATTGTGGCCGATCATCGCCAGCTCCCCCACGCGGCAGCCGCCGGCCACCGTCGACAGCCCGCCGATCCGCGAGCGGTCTTCCATGATCACTCCCGCGCCCAACTGGACATGACTGGTGATGATCACGCCGTCGCCGATGACGCAGTCCGGTCCGACCTGGGCATAGGCCATGATCAGGTTCCCCCGGCCGATGGTCGTCGCCCGCCCGCCGCTGCCGCCGCAGATCCGGACCTGTTCCCTAAAGGTATTCCGCTCGCCGATCCGCAGAACCGGACCGTCCGTATCGCTGGCGAACTCGTCCAAAGCGCCTCCGATAAAGCTGCCTTGTCCGACCCGGGTTCCCCGGCCGATGGAAGTATGTCCCGCGATAATGGCATGAGGCCCAATAACGCAATCGTCGCCGATGGTTACATGCTCATGGATCTCCGAATACGGTCCGATGGTGACGTTTTTGCCGATACGGGCATTCGGATGAAGGATCGCCCGCGGCGATACGGGTTCGGTTGCAATATTCATGAAGTGTTACCCCCAAAACGGAATGATCATATTATCCGCCGAGCGGGCGGAAAATTGGCGGATGAAAACCGGGCGCCTGAGCCGGTTTCCCGGATGCCAGCCCAATTAGCGCCATTTTCAAGCATAAGACGGCGTATTTTTTAATTCTTATTTATAAAGGTTGCAATCAGTTTCCGATACATCCGGAACGAATTGCGACCGATTCCTTGATTCATGCGATGAGCTATATCCGCTCGAGGCCAAGATGGATCGGAGCCAGGGGGTAGCGGTTAATATCCCCTTGTCACTAAAAGTTCGGCATCGATAAATACCGGCAGAAATCAGATGATTCCCGCTATGATCCCGCTTCTCAGCCGCTCCTCCGGCTCCTTCCCCGGCGAGGCAGGCGATTCCTTTCAGGCCTTTTCCATCCGCCGCGTTAGGAATGAATATGGCCAAAAAAAGCATAATAGAATTGCTTTTTGATTGGCCGGCAATCAAGCAATCCTTTGCAAAAGGAAGTATTCAGATTGATTCGCGATAAAATTGTCTTGGGAGGATTGGTTGGGGTTTTCGGCAAGCTTGCCATGGACATCTTTCAGCTTCCCATGTGGAAGATGAAGCTCGTTAAACATCCGTTGGCGCATTACGCGGGGAGCTTGCTCTTGGACGTTGGCACCATCCATCATACTTTGTTCGGGTCGGCCGTCAGCTTCATGGCGGATTATATTTATGGGATATTTTTGGGGATCATCTTTGTTTATTTCGTTTACTGCACCGGCAAACGCCATTTGATCTTCAAAGGGTTGATTTTCGGGGCTTTTCTATGGCTTTTCTCCTTCGGGGTGATCCGTTCCCTGCCCATCGTGAAACTGCGGGAAGCCGTTCCCGGCAGCGCACTCTATCAGCTTTTTTTCCATTTGGTATTCGGCCTGGGTTTGGGGATCTCCGTTAAGCTCCTGAGTCAACGCCGCTGGATAGAATGACTGAGGGAAAGAGCGAGATGGGGGATGCCGTCGCTTCCGCAGAACGAAAATTTCCGGTTTCAATCTCCGCGCCGCCGCCACGGCCTCCCGATGCAACCACCAATGGGAAGTTTCGCAACTGGTAAAAGCGAAATGGCCGCCAAATTGTCGTTAGTGGTGATCAGCCCGAGACTGGGCCGATCCCGATCCGCTGGATGAAGCTTGCAAGGAGCACGATTTCGCATGGCGTCGCGGATATCGTATAAAACTACGCTCAGCCGGCCGCCGCTCCGCTTCGCCAATCAGGATCTCGTTCCTTAATCACCAAATTGTTACTTCATGACGAAAGGGATGCTTCCCGGAGCTTTCCGCAACTGTGAATATTTAACAATTCCGTAAACAGGATTTAGGCGAATCCCGGCATATCTTTTATACCAGAGTCTGCTCGCCAGGGGATGGATTGGGTTTTGATCAAGACCTTCAAACGCTTGTATCCGTATTTTCGCCCGTACCGGTGGTTGTTCTGGACGGGCTTTGTCTTTATGGTCATTCAGAACAGCCTGATGTATGTGATCCCCTGGGGCGTCGGCTATATCTGGGACCACGTACTGCCGGTCCTCGGCAAGCGTCCCGGCGGCTTCCGGCTCCTCGCCGTCTGGTGCGGCCTGTTGCTGCTGGCCGGGATCCTGCGGGCGGTCTTTGTGTTTCTGATGATCTACCAGTTCTGGTCCACCGGCACCAAGGTTGTCCGCGACCTGCGCAATCAGCTCTACCACAAGCTGCAGACGCTGCCGTTCCGCTTCTACAACGCGGCCCGCACCGGCGATTTGATGTCCCGCTTGACCCTCGATATTGAGCTGATCCGCAATTTTTTCGCCTTCAATCTGGAACACCGCTTCCAGATCATCATGTACTTCAGCATCGTGACGGTGCTGCTGCTGCTCACCGACTGGCAGCTGGCCCTCCTCTGCCTGGGCATTACCGCCCTGATCGTGCCGGTGCTGCTCAATTTCAGCGGCAAGATGCGGACCGCCGTCATGGAACGGCAGGTTCAGGCGGGGATCTTGAATGCCAGGGTCCAGGAGAATGTCACCGGAATCCGGGTGGTCAAAGCCTTCGCCATGGAAGCGGCCGAGATTCTCAAGTTCCAACGCGAAAACCGCGCCATGCTGGCCAAGAATCTCAGGGTCACCGGGCTCCAGGCGCAGCTGTTTCCGTTTTTGTTCCTCTGCAATAGCCTGGGCGCGGCGGCGGTTCTGTGGTACGGCGGAACCCGGGTGATGGCGGGCCAAATGTCCCTGGGGCAGCTGGTGAGTTTCGTTTTTTACCTGGGGATGCTGGGCTGGCCGCTGATGCTGTTGGCGCCCAACACCAATCAGCTCCGCCAGGCCGAAGGGGCGGTCCGGCGGCTCTCCGAACTGTTCGAGCAAACAGCGGAGATCGCCTCGCCGGAGGACGGCGGCATCATCCTGCCGCAACTCCAGGGCCGACTGGAACTGGAGGGGATTTCGTTCGGCTATGGCGCGCCGGATTCCGGGGAATGGTCGCCGATCCTGAAAGATCTCCACCTGACGGTGCTCCCCGGCGAGAAGGCGGCGATCATCGGCTTGACCGGCTCCGGCAAGACCACTCTGGTGAACCTGATTCCGCGCTTCTACGATCCGCAGGCCGGGACGATCCGGGTGGACGGCGTGGAACTGAAACAGTTGAACCTGGAATGGTGGCGCCGGCAGATCGGCCTGGTGCTTCAGGAGACCTTTTTATTCTCGGCCACCATCTACGATAACATCGCCTTCGGCCGGCCCGAGGCCACCCTGGCCGAGGTGCGGGAGGCGGCGCGCGCCGCCCGGATCGACGACTTCATCGCCGGGCTCCCCGAGGGTTACCAGACCGTCGTCGGCGAACGGGGGGTCGGCCTGTCGGGCGGACAGCGGCAACGGGTGGCCATTGCCCGGGCGATCCTGTTGGACCCGAAACTGCTGATCCTCGATGATTCCACCTCCAGCGTCGATGTAGAGACCGAGCGGGAGATCCAGGCGTCGCTGGGACAATTGATGTCCGGCCGGACCACCATCATCATCACCCAGCGGCTCACTACCGCCCAACTGGCCGACCGGGTCATCATCCTCGACCGCGGCGGAATCCGGGCCCAGGGCAGCCACGAGGATCTGTTGAACCAGGACCCGCTCTACCAGGATCTCTACCGGATTCAATCCCTGGCCGAAGATCTGCCGCAGGAGAGTGCCTGAGCCGTTGTCAATTTTGAACCATTTGAACGTGACAAAAGAGGGATGACCGTGCCAACCCCCAACCCAACCGCCCCGGAACCCATCAAGCGGGGCTTGATCGTGCTCTCCGAGGAAGAGGAGCGCGACGACAGGCGGCCGTTTGACCGGCGGCTGTTAGCGCGAACCCTCGTCTATCTGAAGCCGTACCGTTGGAAAATCTTCGGAATGGCCGCGGCGGCGCTGGTGGCCATCGGCGCCGCCCTGCTCCTGCCGTACCTTTTGGGACTGGGCATCGACCATTCTATCGCCAAACACGATCCGGCGGGATTGGCCCGGATCGCGCTGCTCTATATCGGAGTATCGCTCCTGCAATACGGCGGGCTGCTCTGCCAGGGCAAACTGATCAATAGCATCGGGCAACGGGCGATCTTCGATATCCGCCGCGACCTGTTCGAGCGGATTCAGAGTCTCTCGGCCAGCTTCTTCGACCGGCAGAAAGCGGGCCGGATCATGATCCGGGTCACCAACGACGTCAGCTCGCTGGAGGAGTTATTGACCTCCGGGGTCAGCACGGCCTTTGCCGATTCCATCACCCTGGTGGGCCTACTGGGAATGATGCTCTGGGTCGACTGGCGGATGGCGCTGATCGTGCTGTTCATCCTGCCGCCCACCCTCTGGGTGGTGGTCTTGGTGCGCAACCGGATGCTGGCGGTGGCGCGGCGGATGCGCCGCAAGCTGTCGGCGGTCAATTCCAATTTGAACGAGTCGTTGATGGGGATCCGGGTCACCCAGGCCTTCTCCAGGGAGCGGGAGAATATGCGGCTGTTCGGCCTCATCAACCAGGAAAACTACCGGGCCGGGATGGATTTTGTGCCCTTGAACGCTTTTTTCTGGCCGGCCATGGGATTTCTGAATGTGGTCGGCACCATCGCCGTCCTCGGCCTGGGCGGACTGCTCTTCCAACAGGGCTGGGTCACCCTGGGGGTGATCGCCGCCTTTACCAATTACATCAACCGCTTCTTCCAACCGATCCAGAATATCAGCAATCTCTTCAATGTGGTCAGCAACGCGATGGCCTCCTGCGAACGCATCTTTGAACTCATGGATTACCAGGCGGAGGTGGGGGACCCGGCCCAACCGCTGGCCCTGGGGAAGCTTCGCGGCCAAGTCCAGTTCAAACAGGTCGACTTCGGATATCAGGGCGGGGAACTGGTGTTGGAGAAATTCAATCTGGACGTCGCGCCGGGCGAGGTGATCGCGGTCGTCGGGCCGACCGGGGCCGGGAAGAGCACCATCATCAATCTGTTGACCCGGTTTTACGACCCGCTCTCCGGCGCGGTCTGCGTGGACGGAATCGATCTGCGCCGGGTCTGCCAGGCCGACTACAGGCGCCAGATCGCGGCGGTGCTCCAGGATACGTTCATCTTTTCGGGAACCATCGCCGAAAACATCCGCTACGGGAAACCCGAGGCGAAGATGGCGGAGGTCATCGCGGCCGCCCGGGCGGTGGGGGTGCATGAGTATATCCTGTCCTTGCCGCAAGGGTATGACAGTGAAGTCCAGGAGCGCGGCAGCAGCCTGTCGGTGGGCCAGCGCCAGCTGATCTCCTTCGCCCGGGCGCTGATCCGCGACCCCCGGATCCTCATTCTGGACGAGGCCACTTCCAGCATTGACACCCAGACCGAGCGGGAACTGCAAGCCGCCCTGGCCACGCTGCTGCGGGGCAGGACCGCTTTTGTCATCGCCCACCGCTTGTCGACCATTCAAAACGCCGACCGGATCATCGTCATCCAGGACGGGCGGCTGGTCGAGGCGGGGCCCCACGCCGAACTGCTCCGGCTGGGCGGCATCTACGCCCGGCTCTGCGAGGAACAGTACCGGGCCGGCTAAGCCGCCGCATAACGGGGCCGCGCTTCGCTCCGTCCCCAACGCGGCTCCGCTGGTCCTTCATCCGGATTCGACAGCACGGCAAGCAGCGCATTACCACGAGGATGCAGCCCGCCGCCTTCCGTTTCGTGCCAATCATCGGCTATCCTTCGGCTTCCGAGTACTTCACCCGGGTCTCGCTGGTGAGTTTGGCGGCGGCCGCGCGCTTGGTCTTCAGCGCGGCTTCGCTGTGAATCAGCGCCGGCAGATAATAGCCCTTGAGGCTTTTTTGAAAATCGATGGTCATTTTGAAACTCTGGACTCTTTCGTTCGGTTTGCCGTGGACTTGCACCCGGACGAAATCATACTCGGCCTGGTCGATATATAAGTAGGCCTCGTTGAACTTGCTGGAACCGCTGGGGGTGTATTTCAGCTTAAAGACCGGAATGCCGCGGATCTCCTCCGTTCCTTCCCAGGAGAGCCGATTGCCGGCGGCGTCTCCCTGCGCCCCCGCCAAACTCCGGTCGATCAATTCCGCCGCTTCGGCATGGTCACTGCCGCCGCTCATCCGATCTTTGAACCGGTTGTATTGGGACTCCGAGATGGTCCTGCCGTTGACGCTGCCTTTGACAAACTGTTCCGCCGTCTTTCGGTGGCCTTCATAGGTCACCCGCCGCTCGACGGCGAGCTTGAAATCCCGCCGGCCCGAGCCTTGGGTGGTGGTCATCATATTGGCCTGGTACTTGCCCAGCTGTTCCCCTTTGGCTTGGACCCTCCGGACCAGCGACTCGATGAGGGCCTCCTTGGACGGGACATTCCCGGCCGCGAGGATGAGGCCCGGCGCCAAACTGACCAACAAGCATAAGGCCAGTGTCCAAAGGTGTTTCTTCTCATTCCGCATCCGCATCGTAATACCTCCGCTTTTTTGAATTGGAGGAATTGGACCGTCCAATCCCTTCCGCATCTCCGAGTCTAACTCATCTTTGTGGCACCAATATGTCAAACCCGCCGGCCATGGCATCTTTCTCATTCGACAGCCGGAAGCCGCAGCATAAAAACGCTTCCTTTGCCTTTGGCGCTTTGAACGTTGACGGAGCCGCCCATCGCCTCCACCAGGCCGCGGCAGATGAACAGCCCCAAGCCGCTGCCCCCCGTATCGCTGCCGCGCGATTTGTCGGTACGGTAAAACCGCTCCCAGATCAGGGGCAGTTCCGCCTCGGCGATCCCTTCGCCATGGTCGCGAATGTTGATCTGGACCATGGGCTCATCCTCCAGCACCGCGATCTCGATGGGCGCCCCCGGCGGCGAATAACGAATGGCGTTGCTCAACAAGTTGTCCAAGACTTGCTCCAGCCGGGACGGGTCGGCCAGAACCCGGCGTCGGGCGGCGCCAATCCGGATCGTAAGCGCCAGTTGTTTCTCCTTGATCAGGGCTTCGAGCTTCTCCGCCTCCCGCTTCAGCAGCGCTTCCAGATCGACCGGTTCGGCCCGGACCGCGATCTGTCCCGCCTCCAGCCGCGCCGTCTCCAGCAACTCGTGGACCAGCCGCGACATATGGTCGGATTCCCGCAGAATATTCTGGAGGTAACGCTGCAGCTCCCGCGGCGTGGCGGCGATCCCGTCCAGGAGGGCTTCGGTGGTCGCCTTGATACAACTCAACGGAGTCTTCAAGTCATGCGAGACATGGGTGAAAAACTCGCTCTGGCTCTTCTGATGGTGAACGATGGCCTCGGCCATCGCGTTGAAGTTCCTGCCCAATTGGCCCAACTCGTCAGGGCCCGTGGTCCGGGTGCGGCGCTGATAGTCGCCGGCCGCAAAGCCCGCCGCCGCCGCGGCGATATCCGCGATCGAGCGCGTAATCTTCCGCGCCAGGAGCACCCCCAAAAGGAGCGCGACGGTCAGCCCCACCCCGAACTGGAAGATATAAAACCGGAAGAGCCATTTCAAGACCCCCCGCCGCAACGAGGGGAGGGAATAATAGGCGATCAGCTTCCCGCGGCCGTTCCGCAACGCCACCGGCGTGGCCACCGTCAGCCCGTCGCCCTGGGAAGTTGCGGCAAAGTACAGCCGCTGGCGAATCTTCCGCCACGGCCGGGTCGCCTGAGGAAGGCGGACCTCCTGGGGGGGCCTCGTTCCGCCGATCACCCGGCCGGCGAAGTCTTCCAGCCACAGTCTTCCGCCCAGGGCCTGGCTGGCCAATTGCCACTCGCGGCCCGGCGGGATCGCCCCGGCCTTCAGCCGCGGCTCAAAAAGGTCGGCCAGCCTGACAATGCGCGCCCGCAATTCGACCTGCCGCTGCTGCAAGTTGCCGTGATAGACATGGTATAGGAAGTAAAAGACCATCCCCGCCAGCGACAATGCCATGAAAAGAATGATCGTCAGATGGCTGAACAGCTGCTGATAAAAGATGGAGCGCCGCTTCATTCCGGTTCCGCCTCAAATTTATAGCCCTTGCCCCGGACCGTCACGATATAATGGCCGGCGGCGCCCAGCTTGTGCCGGACCCGTTTGATGGTGGTATCCACCGTGCGATCATCTCCTTCAAAATCATAACCCCAGATATTGGCGACCAGTTTCTCCCGGGTGAAGATGGTCCGGGGATAGCGCGCCATCAAATGGAGCAGCGCGAACTCCTTGGCCGAAAGCTCCACCGCTTCCCCCCGGACGGTGATGGTTTGCGCCCCCGGCTCGATCGTCAGCTCCGGGAAACGCATGACCCCGGATGACGCCAGTTTGCCGGTTCGCCGCAGCGCCACCAGCACCCTGGCGACCAGTTCCTTGGGGCTGAAGGGCTTGGTCACGTAGTCGTCCGCGCCGAGGTTGAATCCGGTCAGTTTCTCATGCTCCTGCCCCAAGGCGGTCAGAAAAATCACGGGCACAATGCGGGCCATTGCCTTGGCCACTTCCCAGCCGGAAAGGCCCGGCATCATGACGTCCAGGATCAGCAGGTCCGGCGTGTGCAGGGTCTCCATCTCCAGTGCCTGATCGCCATCGGCGGCTTCGAGGACCTGGAACCCCTCCCGCGCCAGATACCAGCCCACAATCTCGCGGATGTCCCTTTGGTCGTCGGCGATTAAGATTTTGATCATCCGGTTCTCCCCTTCGCGGCTTGGCCTTATTGGTATTGTAAGCACTAAAACTTGATGATATCACGGGTTTATGGCATGAATATGGCACGGGTTTCCGCTGCCCTAAAGTCTCCGCCCGGCTCCCGGGCGAGGAACCGTCGCGCCAGGCCGTCGACCCATTACCCTTTTGATGATATAGGGGATTTTTTGAGGCATAGCAATGGCTCAATATGGAAGGCCCCCAGAGTTATTCGCTGATGACCGCCCAGCGTGGAAGTCCGGTCCGGCCCCCGCAGATAAAACAATGTTTGATCCACTTCAAAGCCTTGTGGTTTCCCCTTTAAGGGGCAAGGGGTCGCGCTTCGCCTTTTTCAGCCTTTCGTTTGTCCCAACTTTGTTGGGGGGGTGGCTTATTCCCAAAAAGAGCTTGCCGAGCGACTGAGCAAGCTCTCTCATTCACAAAACCAGCTTGCTTATCCACAAAAAGAGCTTGCCGAGCGACTGAGCAAGCTCGCTTATTCACAAAACCAGCTTGCTTATCCACAAAAAGAGCTTGCCGAACGACTGAGCAAGCTCTCTCATTCACAAAACCAGCTTACTTATCCACAAAAAGAGCTTGCCGAACGACTGAGCAAGCTCTCTCATTCACAAAACCAGCTTGCTCATCCACAAAAAGAGCTTGCCGAACGACTGAGCAAGCTCGCTCATTCACAAAAAGAGCTTATTGAGCGATTGAAAGAACTCTTTTTCCACAAAGAGCGCTCGCCCAACGACTGAGCGAGCTCTCTTAATCACAAAACAAGCTCTCTAATGATTATCAAGTTCGCTCCGCTCACTCACGGAAGGGATTGAAGGAAAGTCACGATGCCGATGGTCCTAACTCTCGGCTTTGCGGCTGATGTCCATCCATGGACGCCGCAAGCTTAAGCCTTCCTGGCTCCGGCTTCCTGAATCGGGCAATGTCATCAAACAATAATCCCATATCTTGGGATTCAGTTTCAACGGTGCCTACGATGTAGACGATATGCGAGCCAACCGGGGCATGAATGCCCCGGCTACAAGATGGAAGTCCGAGCCAGGACGGCTAAAAGCAAGCACCCAGGGATGGCAGTACGCGCAGCCACTTCCCTGGCTAATTTTCAGCAGAATATTTTATCCCGTTTTTTAGGGCCTTTCAAGGTCCTTTCGTCTTGTAGCCGGGTGATTTATCGCCCGGTCGGCGTTCAATTTCGTCAGCTAAATTTTTCTACGATAGCTTGTGACATTGCCCCTTACCCCCGGTTCAAGTCCCGCTTATATTCCAGCGGGTTCTTGCCGTAATATTTCTTGAACATCTCGCTGAAATGCTTGGCGTCGTTGAAGCCGACCTCGGCGGCGATCTCGTAGGTCTTGGCCCCGGAGGTCAGCAAAATCCGCAAGGCCTGCTCCATCCGGACCCGCAATAGAAAATCTTTGAAATTCTCCCCAGTGTGCTTCTTAAAGAACGCGCTGAAATAATTGGGGTTCATGAAAGCGATGGCGGCGGCGGTCTCCAGGGTGATATTTTCCCGATAATGGGCGGCGATATAGTCCTTCACTTTTCTGAGGTCAGCGGTTTCCCAGCTTTTCAGCGCCGCCGCCAGCTGCCCGGGGAGGCCCTGAATATACCCGGCCGCCCGCGCGGCCAGTTGGGCAAAGGTTTCCGAGTCGCCCAACTCTTTTAAAATGTCAGGGCCGTCAGGAGCGAGCGGGCCGGCAGCCAGACCGAACCGGGACAACTCCAGCTGGACCTGGCCGACGAGCGACAGGTAATAGCCGATGGCCGCCGCGCGGTCGCCGGCGGCCAGGGAACGGATGATCGTCTGCAGCCGGGCCAGGCAGCCGGCGCCAGCCTCCGTTTCATGGGACAGCAAACTGTCGATGAGCTTCTTTTGTTCCGGATACAGATCGTCGCTCCGATGGCGGGCCGGTTCGCTTGCTTCCGGGAGCGTGGGGTCCGCGCCAAAGAAAATTTTTTGCGCCAGATCCGCCAGCGCCGTTTGGCAGGAATGGGCGATCCCCGCCAGTTCCGGGACGCTTTCTCCGCGGCCCACGACGATCCCGGCGGCGGTCCGGCCGTAGACCGCGTCTTTCAGCGCAGCGGCGGTCCCTAGGGCCGCCGCCTGGCCCAATCCCGGCGCGTGATGGAATAGAATCACCGCCAGCTGGTTGCCGCGTTCCAGGGTCACCCCGCTGTTTGCCGCGCTCACTTGTTGCTCGATGAGGTTGAAAACCGCGTATTTGAGCAGCTGCTCCTCCGGAGTCAAAGCGGCCTGGCGCCCCAAGCGTTCGATGGCGATGACCAGAACGGTGTAACCCGGACAATCGGCCGCAATGCCGCAGACCTGATAATCAGCGGCCGGCGCGGGAGGCTGGCCGTCGAGCAGCCCTTCCACCAGGCTCCGTTGGAGCAGCTTCCGCCGTTCCGATTCATAACTCAACAGCCGGTCGCGGTTGGCCGCGGCCTCGCTCTCCCGGTCGATCAGGGCGATGGCCTTGCGCAGCGTCCGTTCCAGCTGCTCTTTGGCGATCGGTTTCAAGATATAGTCCAGGGCGCCAAAGGCCAAGGCATCCTTGGCATAGCTGAAGTCCTGGTAGCCACTGAGGAAGATGACCTTGGTGCGCAGCCGGCGCTCGGTGATCAGCTTCAGGAGTTCGATCCCGGTCTTGCCGGGCATGCAGATATCCGAGATAAAGATATCGGGTTCTTCCGCCAGCAGCAGCCGCTCCGCCCCGTTGCCGTCGGAAGCCTCGCCCGCCAGCTCCATACCCAGGCTCCCCCAGTCCACCAACTTGCGCAAGCCGCGGACGATCAGCGGCTCATCATCGGCCAGCAATACTTTGACCGGCATCTTCCGTCACCTCGCTGATAATCGGCATGACCAACCGGACCACCGTTCCGATCCGTTCCTGGCTGGCGACGGTCAGGCCATAGCCGGCGCCGAAATTCAACCGCAAACGGTCATGGACATTCTTGAGGCCAATCTGCTTCCAGCCTTCGGCGGTGCGTTCGCCCATCCGTTCGCTGGCGAGCAACTCATGGAGCCGGGCCAGCTGGGCCGGGCTCATGCCGACCCCGTCGTCAAATACGCTGATGGTCAGCGTCTCATCGCGAATCTCCCCGCTAATCAGCACCTTGCCCGGCCCGTCCTTGGGCTTGATCCCGTGCAGCACCGCGTTCTCGACCACCGGCTGCAGGCTCAGTTTTAAGATCCCCAACTCCAGCAATTCCGGAGGCAGGTTCAGTTCCAGGCCGATCTTGTCTTCATAACGGATCTTGATCAGCCGGAAGTAATTTTGGATCATCGCGACCTCCTGCCGCAAGGTGACCATCTCCCGGTTAAACCCGATGGTGTATTGCAACTGGACCGAGAGCGAGTGGATCATCTCCCCGACGGTTGCGGCGCCGTTGTCGATGGCGCACATCCGGATCACTTCCAGGGTGTTGTATAAGAAGTGCGGCCGGATCTGGGTCTTCAAAGCTTCCAGCTCGGCCTCTTTCTGTTTGATCTGCGCCAGGTAGGATTTGCCGATGTAATCCTGCAACTCCCCGACCATCTGGTTAAAGCCCGCCGCCAACTGGCCGATCTCATCTTCCGAACGGACGGCCACCCGGGCGGTCAGATCGCCTTTTTCCACCCGGCGCATCTGCCCCATCAATTTGCGGACCGGAACCGCGAAACCCTTGGAGAAGGCCAGGGAGAGCAGGACCAACGCGGCGCTGCAAGCCAGGATCATCAGGCCGATCGAATTGCGGACCGCATTGACTCTTTTAAAAACATCCTTCCGGGACAACCGGCCGATCACCGTCCAGTTGCCCAGCGGGACCTGTTGGAAAATGAAATAAGCGTCCCGGTCACGGATGATGCCGGCCGCTTCCTCGCCGGTAAAGAGCCGGCGCTTCTTGAGGAACCAGTTCAACTGGAGGCCGATCTGCCGTTGATCGTTGCTATAGATGCAATAGCCCTGATCGTCCACCACGGCCACCGGGCTGTTCTCGCCCAGGTTCAGGCGGCGAAAGACCGCTTCGAAGCCGTCCAAATCGACATCGAGCAGCAGGGTCCCCAGGATCCGGGGGTGGTTGAAGTCGGTCAGTTCGTAATAATTCCGGGCAAAGGTGATCACCCGGTTGCGGGAACGGACGAAGTACGCCTCCGGGTGCGGCGGGAGAATCTTCAGCCGCTTGCCGCTGGCGAGGATCGCCTGCAGCTGGTCCCGGGTATTGAAGTTGTAATCGCTGTCAAACTGTTTCGAAGACTTGGAGGTATAGTAGGTCCGCAGGTTGGCGTCGATAAAGATTACATTTTGGATATGGGCGTCGGTATCCAGCACATACCGGACGAAGTCGTTCATCAGCTGGGTGGATTGAAAAGAGAGCATGGCACCCGGCCGGGCGTTGACGGCCGTCTGCAACAACTTCTCCAGCCCGCCGTTCCGCCCGGAATTATAGGAGTAAAGCAGTTTGGTGATGTTATTGTAATCGGCCACCATCTTCTCCAGGCTCTGGCCGGCGAACCCCAGCAGCTGCCGGCTGTCGTCCATGGTGGATTGCTCGATGTGCCGGGAGAAGGCCCCGATCGCGATATAACTGAAACAAAGCAGCGGAATCAGGCCCACCGCGATAAAGGCCAGGGTGAACTTTAAAAAGATGCTCTTGATGAACAACGGATTCCTTTGCAGTCTCATCCCGGCCATCCCCTTTTGCCTTTCCAGTCGGCAATGCGAAAGGCCTTTGCTTGGCCCCGGGAGTTTATCCCGGGGCTTTTAAAAACCGACCTCTTCCGCCACCATGATCACGGAGATCCGGCCCGCGAATTTCATGCCGTGGTTGATAATACCGATCGCATTGCAAACCCGGGCCGGGATCTGGCAGTCCATGCAGACACCCGTCTCGACGCAGGGCGTCTGGTGGCCATTGCGCAAGGCGTTCATCGGCGCGATCTGCTTCAGCCGTTTGAAGGCCCCGGCCAGATCGTCCACCACTTTATTGGCGCCGGCCACCACGATCACCCGGCGCGGCCCGAAGATCATGCCGGCCACCCGGTTGCCGGAACTGTCCACGTTGACCAGTTCGCCCTGCCGGGTGAGGGCATTGGTCCCGGTCACCAGAAAGTCCGCCAGCAGCGACTGGCGGTAGATCTCGACAATCTCCTCGAAAGGGCGGTCCTGGTAACGGTCGAAGAAGCGGTAATTGCCGTGGCGCAAGATATCGACCAAGCCCATGGCGCTCAAGGTCTCCGAGCCGCCCACCGCGACGCTGGACCCCTCCGGGATCATCGCCAGCACCATTTTTAAAGCTTCATCCAAGTCTTCGGCGTAATGGGCGTCGTAACATTTCTGCCGCAATACTTCGACCATCGCCTCGGCGGTGCGGCGGCATTGCCATTTGCGAAATTTGTTCATCATAGTCCTCACGCGCTACTTTTATTTTTCTCCGAGTCCCATCTTCGCCAAATCGCCGGTTTTACCTTCGAAAATTTGTAAAAGAAAAGGCAGATTTGCTTTCCAGCCCGATCACCAGTAACCTTTCACGCCATGAACCTTCCTGGCCAGCGCTTCCATGAAAAAGTAATCCCCCCAGCTGGTATAGGCGTAGCGGCCTTTCCCGCTGCCGTCGCCGATCTGGCCCCGCTTCAACAGGCCGGGACAGCTCGCGTCGCTATCTAAGTATTCCGGGGCGCATAGTCTGGTCAGGATCTGCTCCGCCGGCCGCGCCAAGGAGGTATCGGCCGGATCGTGCTTCAATAATTCATAAAAAGCGCAGACGGCGACCGCCGCGGCCGAGGAATCGCGCAGCGGCGGTTCTCCCGGCCGAAGCCGGAAATCCCACACCGGAACCCATTCGGCATCGAGACATCCCAAGAATTTGGCCGCCAGTTTCCGGGCAGTTTCCAGGTAACGGAGGTCCCCGGTATATCCGTAGGCCAATGCGAAACCGTAGATCGCCCAGGCGGTGCCGCGCGCCCAATGGGATTCTACTCCATACCCGCAATAATTGGCGCCGCCCACCGCCGCTCCGGTCCGGGGGTCGAAGCGGTAAGCATGGTAAACGGAGGCGTCATCCCGGATCAAAAAACGCAAGGCGGTATCGGCATGCTTTACCGCGATATCGCGATAAAAGCGGTATCCGGTCGCAGCCGCGGCCCAGAAAAGCAACGGCAGGTTCATCAGGCAATCGATGATGGCCAGCCCGGCGTATTCGCCGTCTTCCTCGTCCATCCGGCCCCAGGCCCGGATGTATCCACCGGCCAGATCGAAGCGCCTGGCCAGTTCATCGGCTGCCCGCAATGCGGTGTGACGGTGGCGCCGATCGCCGGTCAGCCGGAACAGCGCCACCGAATACAGCACGTATAGAAAACCCAGATCGTGCATGGTATCCATGCCGTGCTCAGCGAGTTTCCTTTCGTAGCTTTCGGCCAACCGGTACAGCTGTTGCAGGAAAAAGGGGTCGCGCGAAGTCTCAAAGGCCAAGGCCGCCATTCCCGTGAAGAAGGAGGTCGTCCAGTTGCCAATCTCGTAAAACCCCTCCGGATTTTGGAAATAGTCTCCGTCCACCGCCCAGGCGAAGGACTTAACCGCATCCGCCATCCGGGGCAGATTGGCCCGGATCTTGGCCACACAAAGTTCATAGGCCTGCTGGTAGGATAGTGTTTGCTCCATCGGCTTCCCTCCCAAGTAAAATTGAGTCATCCTTTGACCGTCCCGGCGGTGATCCCTTTGACGAAATACTGCTGCAGCGCGACGAAGGCGATCAGCACCGGGATGATCGAACAGAACGTCCCGGCGAAGACTACGTCCCAGCGGCTGGCATACTGATCCACGAAGGCGAAGATCTCCACATTCACCGTCTTGGCCTGGCTGGAGGGCAGTACCAGCATCGGCATTAAGAAATCATTCCAGATGCTCATCCCGTTTAAGATGATCAGACTGGCCGTACACGGCGTAAGCAGCGGAAAGACGATCTTCCAAAAGGTCTGCAAGGTATTGCAGCCGTCGATCACCGCCGCTTCCTCCACCTCTTTGGGGATCCCCTTGATAAAGCTGGCATAGAGCAAGGTGCCGAAGGGAATCGAACCCGCCACATAGATGACGATCGGCCCGGCCATGTTCCCGAAGAGTCCCAAAACTTTCAACTGCCGGAAGAGCGGAATCATATAGGCTTGAAACGGGATCATCATCCCGGCGATGAAATAGATGTAAATCAAGCCGCTGAAGCGCACTTTCTTCCTTTCCAAGACATACGCGGCGATCGGGATGACCAGGATGATCAGGGCGATCGAAGTCAGGGTCAGGAAGGAGCTGCGCAAAAAGGCCGCCGGATAGCGCGTGTGTTCCCACAGATAAACAAAATTGTCCCATCGTAACCCTGTCGGCAGGGCGACCGGGTCCCGCATGATCTCGCCGTTGCTTTTAAACGCCGAAATCAGGCTGAAATACACCGGGAAGAAGGATAGGACCGCCAGCAATAAGCCGACGACCGTTAAACCCAGTCCTGATTCGCTTTTTTTCATTTATAGCTCAATCTCCCTCTTGCGCAGGATGTTGATCTGGATCGTGGCCAGGATCAGGATCAGGACGAAGAGGACGATGGCGATGGCAGTGCCATAGCCCTGTTTGAAATCGGCGAAGGCCACTTTGTAAATGATGTAGGTCAGCGTCTCGCTGGCGAAGCCGGGCCCGCCGTCGGTCATCACGGCGATCTGGTCGAACACCTTCAGTCCTTGGATCAGCGCCAGCGTAAGGTTGATGGTCACCGCGCCCGCCAGCATCGGATAGGTAATCCGCCAGAACTGCTGGAAGCGGTTGGCTCCGTCGATCCTGGCCGCCTCCGTCAACTCCTGGGGCACTCCCTGGAGCGCCGCCAGATAGATCACCATGTAGTAGCCGGCCCATTGCCAGGTCAGGGTGAGCATGATCGAGAACAGGGCGGATTCGGGCCGCCCCAGCCAGTCGACTTTCAAAAACTCCAAGTGCCAGGCGGCAAGCAGGCTATTGATCACCCCAAAGTTGTAGTTGTACATGATCGTCCAGATAAAACCGACGATAATCCCGCTCAACAGCACCGGGATGTAGAACGCGCTCCGCAGCAAACTCTTGAAGTACTTAACCCGGTCCACCAGCACCGCCAGCAGCAGGGCCAGCAGATTCTCAGCGACGGTGACCACCGCGGTCAGCAGCAAGGTGTTTTTCAAAGCATTGAAGAAACGGGGATCTTGAAACATCATCGCGAAGTTGTCCAGGCCGATGAATTTCATTTGGGGACTCAGCCCGTCCCAGGAGGTCAGGCTGTAATAGATGCTGGACAGCGCCGGGCAGATTAAAAAGCCGGTATAGAGGAGCAAAGCCGGTAAGATCACCAGATAAGCCATTGTATCGAAACGCATTTTTTCTTTCATGGGCCACCTCTGAATCGGAACCTCCCGGCGGATTGGGCCGGGAGGTTCGTTTGCCTTTGATTGGGTTGACGTTCAAAAAAGTTATTTCTTGGCGGGGTTGAAGTCCTTGACTTCATTGGCCCACTCGGCATCCATCTTCTTGAGCCCTTCCTCGACGCTGTACATGTTCAGGGACATCTCCTGAATCAGCTTGTAAGTGTAGTTCCGGAAAGCCGGCGGCAGTTCGTTCATGCCGGTGCCGTTATTCCAGTTCAATCCCTTGGGATATTTGGAGCCGGTGTAGTATTGGAAGACCTCTTTCATGTTCGGAGTCATCTTCCAGGTGACTTTGGCCTTGGTGGTCGGGAAGGCGTTCATGTTCTTCAGGAAATAAGCGTATTGCCTTTTGGAGAAGAAGAACTTAATAAACTGGGCGCCTGCCTTGTATTTGGCTGGCTCCTTGGCGCATTCGGCCGAGAGCGCCCAGCCTTGCGAGGTCGGCCCGCCCATGATGTTGAATTTGCCCTTGGCATCGGGGATGAAGAACCAGCCGTATTCGAAGCTGGGATCGGCATCCTGCAGCTGCTTGAATACGTTGGTGCCAAAATAATACATCGCCGCCTTGCCGCTGATCAGGATCGCCGGGCACTGGCTCTCCGAAGTGCTCATGTAACCGGGCTCGACATAGCCTTTTTTGAAGAGGTCGATCAAGCCGTTCATGGCCTTGGCGAAATCCGGGTCGGTGAATTTGACTTTCCCGGCGTAACGGTCGGCGATCCAGTTGGGATTCTTGATCCCGATCTCATCCAGCCAGTACTTGCTGAACCAAAAACCGATGTGCCAGATGTCTTTCATGCCGATCACCAACGGCGCGACGCCCTTGGCCTTGATCTTCTCGCACAACTGCAGAAACTCGCCATAGGTCTTGGGTTCGGTGAAACCGTTTTGCTTGAAGAACTTCTTGTTATACATGATCCCCGAGGTATTAAGGCCGACCATCGGCGCGGTATAAACCGTTCCATATACCGGGATCGTGGTCGTGAAGAGGTTCGCGATATCCCGGGGCAGCGGCGCCAATTTGCCGGCCCGGACAAACAACGCGGTATCCCGCATCTCGACCACGTCGGGAAACTCGCCTACCGAATCCTTCACCTTCAGAAAATCGGTGTACGCTCCGGAACCGGAAGGGAACTCCTCGATCTTGATATGGGGGTTGGCTTTCATGAAAGCGGTCACAATATCATGAATCAACTGTTTGGTTAAGGGATCGCCTCCGGCGTAAGACATGGTGAGTTTGACTTCTTTCGGCGCCGCCAGCGTCCACCCGGCGGCGAGACTCAGCGCCAGCGCGCAAACAATCAACAGCGACATGAGTTTCCTGACCATACGATCTCCTCCCTTAATTCGATTTTTTAATGGATTGTAATCCGATTGTAACAAAGGCCCCTCAATAGATGAAGGGAGATTCTTCAGGAAATGGTCGGCTTTTTACAGGAGTCGCTTATACCGGCATCGGCGGTTTAAAATTTTAGTTGACTTTGTCAAATAAATTAGTTGATTTTGTCAATTAAATGAATTATAATCAGCTTACGATACCGTTGGAAGGAGCGATGAGGATGGACTCCATCGGCCAACCGTTGATCCGGGCCGTCCGCCGGTTTAACCGGTTCTATACCAATATTCTCGGTCTTTTGGATCAGCATTTGCCGGACAGCGAATTTTCGCTGCCCGAAGCCCGTGTCTTATATGAAATTGGGCATACCGAGAACTGCACCGCCAAAAACTTAAGCGAGGAACTCCGGATTGACCCCGGCTATTTGAGCAGGATGGTCAAACACTTTGAAAAGCGGGGCCTTACATACAGGGTCCAGTCGGCCAAGGACGGCCGGCAATATTATCTCTACCTGACGGAACAAGGCCAGGATATCCTGGCCAAACTGGGCCGGCTGTCCGACGGGCAGATCGACCGGATGCTCAACCGCTTGCCTGACCACGACCGGAAAAGACTGGTTGAGGGGATGCAAACCATCGAAGACTTGCTATCAACGGGACCGGAACTTCCCAGGGACCGGGTGATCATCCGCAGTGAACTGAAACCGGGAGACATCGGTGCTCTGATTCACCTCCATGGCTGGATTTACGCTGAGGAATGCGGATACAACCATGTGTTTGAGGGCTATGTCTGCAAGACTTTCTATCATTTTCTGGAGAACTATCATCCGGAGCGGGACCGGGTGTGGTTTGCCGAAGCCGATGGAACCATGATCGGGGCTATCGCCATCGTCGGGCATTCGGCGGAGAAGGCCCAGTTGCGATGGTTTATCCTACATCCGCAATACCGGGGCATCGGCCTGGGCGGCAAGCTGCTGCAGGAAGCCCTCCAATATTGCAGGGAGAAGGGGTTTCGGACCGTATTCCTGGAGACCACCGCGGATCAACAGACCGCGATCCGCATGTACCGGAAAGCGGGATTCCAAAAAGTGGCCGAGCATCCCAACCATAGCTGGGGAAAAGAACTGGTCGAGCAGACCTTCGAGTTGGTTTTGCCCTGATGATGAGAAATGGCGGCTTGGCCGGGAGATAAGCGGATAAGAAGCGTTGCACTGGAGCCGTTAAACCCTGAAAGCCCGGCTGATCCGGTATGCTATTATTATTCTCCCGCAGCGGCGCAGAGACGCAGTGAAAAGATTCAAGCGACGATTGATTTTATATCGAAACTCTGCGCCTTTGCGTCTCCGCGGGAGGTATTCTTTTGGTTCTCAATCTTTATGAAACGACCGGCGCCTGGGAATGAAGGACTGTTTTAATAATGGCTGTTTCGGCATGCCATTTTGATTCTCCCGCAGCGGCGCGGAGGCGCAGTGAAAAGATTCAAGCGACGATTGATTTTATATCGAAACTCTGCGCCTTTGCGCCTCCGCGGGAGGTATTCTTTTGGTTCTCAATCTTTT
>NZ_SLUN01000041.1:46992-51505 GCF_004340685.1 Hydrogenispora ethanolica
TGGCGCAGTGAAAAGATTCAAGCGACGATTGATTTTATATCGAAACTCTGCGCCTTTGCGCCTCCGCGGGAGGTATTCTTTTGGTTCTCAATCTTTTTGAAACGACCGGCGCCTGGGAATGAAGGACTGTTTTAATAATGGCTGTTTCGGCATGCCATTTTGATTCTCCCGCAGCGGCGCGGAGGCGCAGTGAAAAGATTCAAGCGACGATTGATTTTATATCGAAACTCTGCGCCTTTGCGCCTCCGCGGGAGGTATTCTTTTGGTTCTCAATCTTTTTGAAACGGTATCTTTTACGCTTCTCCCTGAACCGGCTTGCCGGCCTCGATCAGCACTTGATTCCCAAACATCAAAAATCCCTGAATCACCATCAGCAACCCCGTCCCCGCCAACAGCCATTCGATCTTGATAAAATCGGCCACCGGCCCGAACACCAGCATTCCCAAAGGCATCATACTGCTGGCGATCATGCCCATCACCCCGAAAACCCGGCCCAAAAAAGCCTCTTCCACTTTCTGCTGCAACAAGACCGTAGCCGGTGTATTAAAGACCGGTATCACCACTCCGATGAAGGCCATGACCGTCAGGTATATCCAGAAAACGGGGATGAAGCCCAGCGCAACGATAGCCACTCCGTTCGCCAGAACCGATAGCGCCATGGTGTGAACTTTATTCTGAAAACCGCCCCAAGCCGCTATAATCAACCCACCGGCCATCATCCCCAGCGAAAAAGTGATTTCAATGGCGGAGAGGCGCCAGACTTCGTTGCCGAAGCTCCGTGTGACTTGGAGGGGCGTTAAAAAGGCCGCGGGCGCGATCAGGATGAAAAAGAAGATAATAAACAGGAAAAAGGTTTTTACGTAGCCGTGGTTTTTGATATACGCCAGTCCTTCGCGCAGATCCTCAAAATAGCCCGTTGTTTGTCGGGTTAAGGCTTTGGCGTGGGCCGGGACGTGCAGAAATAAGAGCAGGATCGCGACGGCCACGGCCGCCGTCACCACATCAATCAAGAAGATGGCCTCAATGGTCGCCATTGTCAGCAGGGCGGCGCTCAGCATCGGAGAGACGATCATCATCGCCGATTGAATGCTGCTGTTGATGGCGTTCACCCGGGTGAGTTGATCCCCCGGGACCAACTGCGGCAGGAACGCGCCCACCGCCGGCGTCTGCACCGCCGACCCCAGGGAACGAAGCACCGACGCGCCAAACAGCAACCATGACGATTGGTATCCCGAGAAAAACAGGATGGCCAAAACCAGGGTCGTCGCGGCGATGAGCGCGTCGGACAAAATAATCAGCATCTTGCGATGATAACGGTCGGCCCATACTCCCGCAAAGGGCGCCAGAAAAAAGCCCGGCAGGAAACCGCAGATAATGGCGACGGTCATCATCGTGCCCGACTGGGTTTTTAACGTAATATACCAGGTGATGGCATGTTGGACCAAGGTCGAGCCGAAGAGCGATATCGCCTGGCTCGTCAAGAAGAGGATGGTATTCTTTTGCCAATTTGAATTCATTGTCGACACTCCGCTTATCGATAGATTTAACCTTTGAAGTTTTCACATTTCGGGGCAATAAAAAAACAGATCATTGTCCCTCAAGCGGACTCTGATCTGCCTATCTCCCATCACAAGATCATCGAATAAAGAAGGGTGCCGTAACCGGAGCGGCGTCCATTTATTCCATGCCTTGATTCGTAAAAATAAGCACAACAAAAAGTCCCCTCGAGTGGAGGGAATAATTCTTTCGTCGTTAGCTTATCTTAAACGAACAAAATGCATGAAATCGGTATCCTCCGGTTCATAGACTCAAAGTTATTATGCCATAAAAGAGCGGTTTGTTCAAGGCGATTTTATCCTATCCCCCGCCGCAAAATATTCCAGGTCCCAAAATATAGGGTATCATTCCTGTCTTTCTCAGGCAAGGGAAAGAACGGCTATCTCTCATTCCATCTTCAAAGGATCTTGGCGCGACGGAATTACAGCCGCGCCGGAGTTTATGAGGATACGGTTTCACTCTTCCCGTCCTCAACCTCGGGAACGGGCGGTTCCGCCGAAGCATCGACCGGTTCCCGCACCAGCAACGTAAGGATAAAGCCGGCTACCGGCAAGACTGCCAACAGATTGAACACCCATGGCAATCCCAGCGCATCGGCAAAATGACCGATCATCAAGACGCCCAAGGCTCCCAATCCGATACTGAACCCCAGTGTCAGTCCCGAGGCCATGGCGACATTACCCGGCATCATCTTCTGCGCCATCACCAGGCTGCTGGTAAAGGTCGCCGCCAGCAGCACGCTGACCAGGGCCAAGAGAATAAACGCTGCCACGCCGTCCGTTGCCTTGAAGAGATATAACAGCGGGGCCACCGGCAAAATCGAGTATAGCATGACCTTTTTGCTGCCGTAGCGGTCACTGAAAGGTCCGCCCAGCAAAGTGCCGACTGCTCCGGCAGCCAAATAAACCGTCAGTAACGAAGCGGCATAAGCGGAACTGCCATGCAGGAACGATGTACAATACAACGGGACAAAGGTGTTGAGCCCCGAGTTTACCGTCGCCCGGATGAGTACCATTCCGAGCAATGCCGCCAACGGTACATTGATCCGGATGGCGATTTTGGCTTTCCCGGCGCCTTCCGGTGTGGGCTGCGGTAGCCGGGCGAACTGCTTCATCGCCAAAAGCAGCAGAACGCCCATTACCATATTGGGCAATGCGAATAAATACCGGAGGACGGGATTGCCCAATAACAGGGCTCCCAGAAACAACGACCCCAGCGCAAATCCAACATTGCCGCCGACTGAAAATAGACTGGCCCCTTTCCCTTTGGCCTTGCCGCTCAGCCAGTTGATGATCTTGGCTCCTTCGGGATGAAAAATGGCGCTGCCGAACCCGCTAACGCTGGTACACAGCAGTACCAACGGATACGTCGGCACCAGTAACGAAGCGAGCATCATGGTTCCGACCACGATACACCCGAAAGGCATCCACCACAGTCGCGATTGGCGATCGCTCCAATAGCCGAAGAGCGGCTGACTCACAGAGGAAGTGAGGTTTTGGATCAGCACGATCGCCGTTAATTCGGCGTAACTCAGGCCGAATTTTGCTTTAAAAAAAGGCAAGGCCACAAACAAAGCGCCCGATGATAAATCGGCCACTGCGTGAGCGCACGTAATCAACCAGATGGGATAAGGGACATTCTTGATTGAGCGAAACAGGATACTCACTCCCCGGATGCGATTTGACAAAATGTTTTTACTAGGATAATATTGATTCAACATCTATTGACCATCTCTATTATAGTTAAAAACTCATGGCATTTCATGAATGATATTATCCGATTGTAGCACGATATTGATATGATTGTCCGAAGGGGGCAAGAGCGATGATAATTCCCAGCAACGGCCAAATGGTCCATCCCAACCTGAAAAACGATTTCCCGATTGAGATGGGGCGTAAAGAGTATCAGGCGCCGGGGCCCATTTTGAAAAAGCATTGGCATGAGGAATTCATGATCTTTTATATCGAGAAGGGAAATGCGGTAATTCACTGCAACGCTCAATCGATCCCCCTCAGCGCGGGAGACCTGGTCATCACCAACTGCAATGACATCCATTATCAGGAAAACCGCGGCAACCATCTGGTCGAACCCTATATTCTCTTCGACCTCGCCTCCTTGCTCAGCCCCAAGGATGTATGTCAAACCAAATATATCGCTCCCTTACTGCAGGGCCGCCTCCGCTTTCAGAATAAAATCGAAGGCGATAATGAACTCATCCGCCAGGTCCTGGAGTTGATCAACCAATACGAAGAGCAGGAATACGGTTATGAATTACTGGTGAAGGCCGGCCTTTACCGCATTCTCGCCTTACTTCTGCAGCGCTATGCCATGACGGTCCCGGATACGATCAAAAACCGGCAACAACATCTATTGCTGCCGGTCATCCAATACGTCGAAGAGCATTATGATCAAAAAATCACTCTCCATGGCCTCGCGGCCATGGCCAATATGAGTCCTCCTCATCTGTGCCGGCTGTTTAAAAGCATTACCGGCATGCCGCCTATTGCCTATGTTAATTATCTGCGGATCAATGCGGCCATGGCATTGCTGCAGGAACACCGTTTATCCATCGGCGAAGTCGCCCTCACCGTCGGCTTTAATGACAGCAACTATTTTAGCCGCTTGTTCAAAAAATATAAAAACATCTCCCCCGCCGCCGTAGTAAAAAGCTGAGGGACGAATCAATGGCAGGCGTAAGTTGGCCTACGGCCCGCGCTAGCGGTTGAAAATGTTTGAGAGATTCCGTTATTAAAAGCCCCCCGTCTTTTAACTGTACGGCTCCGATTTATCCACAACCAAAAACATTAACTTCATTTAACGATTCCGTTTATCCACAAAAACAGATCACTATCTAGAAAATACTATCTAGAAAATACTCCCGAGCATTAGAACCTTGACAAGCAAATAAGTCATGCAGCAGCCGGTTCAAGAATAACTTTGTAGCCTAGGCTTTCAA
>NZ_SLUN01000042.1 GCF_004340685.1 Hydrogenispora ethanolica
AAAGTAAAACCCGACTTAGAAGTTTCTAAATCGGGTTTTTGTGTTTAGCATTTTGTGGGCGTGCACTGAAAATTTAAACCTTTTTCAGCGGCCTCGCCAACGCCGGGTTTTTTATTTTAATTTTCCATCGCGACTTTCCGGGCAATGACCCGCTCCCTCTCAGTTGATCAGGCCGGCAATGGCCGCGCCGATGAGCGGCGCGTTATCGACGTTGACAATCTCAAAGAAGCGCCCTTGCTGTTCGGTCAGGAACTGTTGAAGATAGTATTCGGTCTTGAAGCGCAGCCCTTTCATCTGATAGAAGGTCGTCCCGTCGGCGGTGAGGCATACCGGACGGTCCGGCCTGGTTCCGCAGCCGGACTTCAGGACCATGGCCGCCAGATTGACCGCAGCCAGCTTGGCCGCGCGTTCGACCATGCTGTCCAGCAGCAGATACAGAATGACCCGGTCGGACCCGGTCGCGGCGGACAATGCGGCGCCCAATGGATGACTGATCCGGTCGGGCTGGTGCAGGAATTGGTTCACCGCGAAGGTGTTTAACTCCGGCAACTGGCCGAGCCGCTCCGCAGTCTCCGGGGTGAACAAGCCGTCCTGCGCCGCCTGCCTGATGACTTGGTGCGATATTCCGCCCAAATAACGGCCGGAGATCATCTTTTCGAAGGTATAATAACCGGGATCGACCGTGGTCCGGTCGAAATCGCGGTCGATCTGCCCGGTGGGCGCCAAGCCGAAGCCGCCGGCCTCGACATTGATGATCTGGGTCCTGGCGGCATCCAGGCCCGGTTCCTTGCGGATATTGGCGTTCTGTTCGATATAGCAGGAGTTGGTCCCGGTTCCCAGAATAAATCCGACATAACTGTCGAAGGCCCGCTCCCGGGAGGCCGTCTTCCCTGCCAGCAACGTGGCGACGGTATCGTTCAACAGCGCGATCCGGTGGTCGGAGCGGAGGCCGTTCCGTTGCATGGCGTCGCGCAGATTGGCGATGAGCAGCTCTCCTTCCACCCCTTTGGCCTGGATCTGCTTGCTGAACCGCATCATCCGTCCGTCCCGCGAGGCCAGCATCTGTACGGGATAAGAGAAGCAAAAGCCGATCGTATCGCTCTGATCCGCCAGCTCCCGCAGCGCGTCGGCGAAAGCGTCGAAAAACTCGCTCTTGCTCACTACTCCGGTACTGCCGGGCATCGGCCGTTTGGTGAAATTTTCGATGACCGCCTGTCCGGCGTCGTCAAAATATAGCATTCCGGTTCGGAGATTGGTGCCTCCGGCATCGATCACGATGACCCGTTCATTTAAGGGAATCTCCCGTTCGGCCTCGATGAAAGTAGGGAACATCGCCAAACTGGCATGATTCCCCTCCAGTCCGCGTTCCATCTCCCCCAGGAACCGGTCGCAGCACTCCGCCATCACAATGCGCTGATGGTTCATTTGATAGTGATCCAAAAATTCAACTACCCGGTCTTTTTCCGTCCGCAAAATCAATCCCTCCCAAAGGGGATTATTTCGCTACTCTCACGGAAAAGCCTTCCCGATCATCATGAAAAATGGTGAAATTTTGCTGACGCGCGCTGAATTGCCCAACGGCTGCCCAAAACCGCGGCCCCATGATGCGCCGGGTCCGGTTCAACGCCCGGCCATTTTCTCCAGTTCATCCAGGACCCGCTCCAGTTCGGCGACGATGCGTTCCGGCGCTCCGGCGCGGCGGTACGCTGTGGCAAGCGCCCGGTAATACCAGAGAATCCCCGGTTTACCGTGACTGAAGCGAGGCCAGAGCGTCTCGCCGAACTGCCGGTAGTCTTCCAGAATGGTCCTGGCGTTATGCAGCTTGTCAGCGGAGGAGACCAGCAGCGTGGCCGGGGCGGCCTGGGGAAGGTGCTCCAGATAGCGACGTTTCCGCTCTTCCCAGGCAGGCTTGGGCTCCCCCCAGGCATCGGTACAGCCGGCCACCACCTCGGCCACGGCCGGGCCGAAAAGCCGCCTGATCTCATCCAGCCGCGCCATTCCCCCTTGATCCTCGACCGCGTCGTGCAGCAGGGCTGCGATGGCTTCCGTCTCCGAGCCGCCATTTTCGAGCACCAGGGCGGCCACGGCCATCAGATGGGAAAAATAAGGAATGCCGCTGCCTTTCCGGTGTTGGGTGCGGTGGATTTGGGAAGCATAAACCAGCGCTTGGTCGAAGGTTGCCGACAACTCCACGGAATCTCCCTCCCCAGTCTGCGGCCGGGCCTATCGGTTGATCGGGCCCGCCAGAGTCAACGCATTGAGCCCGTTCTGATCGAAAATTCGAAAATACTTGTCTTTCAGCTGCTCCAGCTTTTCAAAACGCTCCTCTTCGCTCAGGGCGGACCAGGCCGACGCGCTGTATTTTTGGGCCAGATCCCGTTGGGCCAGCAGTTCCACCAAGCGTTCCCAGAAACTTTGATCATCATACCGGTCAATCAGCGGAAAGACCTTGTCCAAAAAGAGATCGCTGGGGTTGCCGGGCCCCTGGACCAAATGGGGCAGATGATGTTCCGGCGCTTTTTGGAACAGCAGCTCCTCCAATTCGCTGTATTTCGGCTCCGCTTCGGGTGCCGGAACGGTATGAATCATCCAATTGCCCAGGAAGACTAATTCGAGCAAGGTCTGATACTGGTCTTTGGTCAGCTCCAATCCCATCGTGATAAGCTCCTTTCCCGCCATATCCTTATCTCATCATATCATGATGGGGGTTCCGGCGCAAACAGGATCGAGTTCCTCCCGTAGGGTTCTTGAAGCTATTCTCCCCAAAAAACAGGAAACTTTCACAACGGATGGCCTGTCTCCGCCAAAGCAATCTCAAAAACCCGGTCCCGGCAGGGCGAGCCGCGGCGGGAGGATTCGGCAAGCAATTTTCGATGCTTGCGATTCCGGATAGCCTGCCGAATCCGCGCTTACCGCACACCGCATAGCATGGTGGTTAAGCGCAGGCCATGTTTCCCCTCGACCAGGCTGGTAAGGTAAAAAAGGTCCTTGAGCTCCCGCTCCGGGGCGCATACCGATTCCTCGCCATATTTGACCAGATCGCCGCTTTCGGCGATGATCCGCTCCTTGATCGCCTCGCAATAATCGGGCACCTGCGGCGGTTGCAACTTCTGCAGCGGCGCCTCCATCCCGGTAATCTGCCGGTAAGATTGACGGAAATTGGTCGCATGGCCCGCTTCATCCCTGGCGAATTCCAGCAATAACTCCCTGGTGCGCGGGTCGCGAGCCGCCCGCGCCAGCTCTTGGTAGTATAAAGAATCGCTGGTTTCGTCCGCGATATATTCGAGCAACCGCGCCGGAAGTCCCGTATAATAACTCGCGCAATCGTTCAACTCCATCACCTCGCCATCATCCTATGCGAAAGGCCCGTCCTTTGCCTATCCGCGGCGGAAGTTGGCGCCAGGGGTTCTGAATCAGCCGCCGGCTTAATAATGTATAACCAATAGCGTAGCGCGGAAAGGACGGGGGGCCGAAACGCGATGAAAATGGACGGAGTAACGCCGCTGGCACTCATCCTGACGGGATTGGCCGTCATTCTGCAATGGCTTCCGGGACTGCTGGGAGCGGAGTTCGCCCTGGTCACGGTCCTTAGCGCCTTGCCCATCTTTATTCTGACGCGGGCCAGACCGTTGCTGGGACCCTTTGGTTATTGGGCTGCCGGACTGCTGCTCTTTGCCGTCAATCCGCAGCAGAGCGCTTTCTTTATCCTGGTCAACGGACCCTTGGGGGTTCTGCTCGGATTGGGGCCGTTATACAGCGGGAACGACCGGCTGGTCGCGCTGATTACCGGCCTGGTGGTAACCTTCAATATGGCGATCATCATGTTCGGAATGAATGTGCATTATTTCGGGATCTGGCTGCCCGGACCGTTCCCGGTCCAGCTCGCCGTGCTGACGTTGGCGTCGTTCCTGTTCTGCTATGCCTATCTCAGCCTGGGGAATCTGGTGCTACGGCACCCGTTGTTGCGGCAGTGCGCCGGACTCCCGCCCGGCTGCCGGATGAGTCCGCGGCCTGTCAGTCAGACGGTCCGCTTCCGTTCCAGATGATGTACTAACGCGCCGAGCACGATCCCGTAAACGATCGAGTTCATGGAGTTGATCGTCGCGCCGAGCAAATTGCCGTCGATCAGGGGCTCCATCCGGTAGGCGATCACCGCGGCGCGAATCGCGAACCAGACCATGGCCCCGTAGATCGCTCCCCGCAACAGATAGCGCCGGGTCTCAAAATAAGGCGCCAGATAAACGAAGACGATCCCCACGAAGATACTGAAGATCACCTCATAGAAGACGGCGTAGATCTGCTCCGCGGCGCTCCGGGGGTGGTGCCCCAGCGCGATGGTGCCGGCATAATCCCAGAAGGTCAGGCTGGTGAGCTTGAACCCGTAATAGAAGACGGCGTCGGGAATATCTTTGAGCAACCCCGCAATCACGCCGCCGATCACGCCGGTGCTGAATTTCTCGTTCATACCAACCACTCCTATAGAAGATGAATTCGATATTCCGAATCAGCTTTTCCATCCTTAAAGCATGGCTTGAAAAGGGTAAAGAGTGGAATTCAATTCATCTTATCCAGCAAGGAAAGTTTCTTCCAATTTCTGCTATCGGCTGAGAACATTTTAGTGATAGTATGACCGCGGCCGGCGGAACCTATCCCCCGGAGCAATCGCGCGGCGGACAATCGGTCTTGCCGCCGGGCGAAAGGATTACGGAAAAAATCGCGGTTTTCCAAACGGCTCCCAAAAGCCGGGGCGCGAAGCTGGCTCAGACTCCAGCCTTCACGCTCCGGCTTGACAGTTGCGCAGATCCACCACGCTGTCATGGCTGGAATCGATCTGCTGAGCGATGCGGTCCACCAGTTCGGCGGCCTCTTGCGCGGTGCGTTTCAGGATCTCCAGGCTTTTGGGCCGGGTCGGGCAGTAACAATACCAGATATTGATGACCTTCCCCGACTGTTCGATCCCCAACAGCTTGAAGATGCCTTCATTCAAACGGATCCATCGTTCCATCATTTAAACCCCCCATTGATTGTATTCAAGTCGATACCAGATAATTACAATTATTGACGCCGCGGCCGCTCCCAAGGAATCGGTCCCGCGAAATCAGCATTTTCCTGTGTCCTCGCTTGCCGAAACCCTTCCAACCCTGGCGGGTTATGGTATACTGTTGCTATACCGCTGCAACCCGATAGCGGGCCGGAGAGACTTGTCGCGATGCGCGGCGGTGAGGGAAGACCCGATTCAATTACCGGATGGAGGAACGATAACCATGAACCTGCAACGAGGAGTTACGCTGATTCTAATCGTGCTGCTTTGCGGGGCCGCTCCGCTGCTGGCCCTGGCCCGGCCCGGCCTGGCGGCGGACCAGCCGATTCTGGGCCCGGCCTTTCAAAAGGCGGAGACCGCGCCGGTCAACGTCAAAACGTTCGGGGCCAGGGGCGACGGCGTCAGCGACGATTCGGCCAGCATCCAGCGGGCGCTCGCCAGCCTGAAGGACGGCGGCGCGCTCTTCTTCCCCAAGGGACAGTATGCTTTCACCCGGACCCTGACGATTCCTTCCAACGTCCGCATCTTCGGCGACAGCAAGCGTTCCGCCGTCCTGCTGTATTTGGGAACCGACCGGGCCATCGTCTCCGGTGAACGGACCGGCAAATACGGGGTCGGCTCCTACTACCTGACCATCGAGGATATCACCCTGCGCGGCGTCTATGACGCCGGGACCGGGCTCTATATCACTTCCCGCTATCTGACTGTCAATAATGCGGAGATCTCCCATTTCGACACCGGAGTCGACGCCCAGTTCTGCTGGACCAATAAATTCTACAACGTCTCCTTTTTTTACCACAACAACGTCGCTTTCAAGGGCGGTTCCTTCCTGAACGCCAACAGCTTCGTGAATTGCATCTTCTCCACCGGCCAGCGGGCGGTCTCCTTCACCCAGGGCAGCAACGTTTCCTTCGTCGGCTGCCAGTTCGAGGGGTACACCGACGCCTGTTTTTCCTTTAACGAAGTTTCCAAGAACGCGATCTGGAACTTGAATATCAGCGGCTGCTATTTTGAGAATCGCGGCAAGGTCCTGGACGCCGGCGCCAACTGTTCCTTGGCCGGACTGACCCTTTCCAACAACCTGATCACTGTCACCGGCTCCGGGCTGGCCATTCAGATCAATAATGCCGACGGCTACGGCAAGAACTCCGGGGTGGTCGAGAACAATAGCTTTCTGCGGAACAACAATGACTCGACCGAGGCCTTCGTCCATCTGGAAGGGCTGGCCCTGATCATGTTCCGCAACAACCAGGCGTTTGCGGCGCCGAGCTACGCGGCGACACCGTTGTTGGACGAGGCGACCCGCAGCGGGCACGGTTCATCGCTGGAAGAAAATCCGGCGGAGGGGAATCTGCTGAATGTTTCGGGGGTCGGGGCTTTCCAGAAAGGGGTGCTGATCGGCGGCACCCTGCCGGCCGATCCCGCCGCGGGCCTGCTCATCTACGATAATGGCAAGCTCCGCCTCTATCAGGAGTCCGGCCGGTTCGAATACGTCCAGACCGCGAAGGCCGGCCCCAGCTCCGAACGGCCGCAGGATCCCTTTGTGGGGATGATTTACTTTGACACCACGCTGAGCCGGCCGCTCTGGTGGACCGGCTCCGGCTGGGTCGATGCGGGCGGCGCGAAACAGTAAGCGCGGGCCGGGCGGGTCCGGGGCTTTGGCCCGTTCCGGCGCGGCTATTCCAAGACGTCCCTTTGGGTGAACGCCAGCCAGGCGACGCTGTAAAACAGCGCGAGATGGGCCGCGATCACGCCGAGCGCGAACCATAATTCCGGTTCCGCCGTCAGGCCCGGCCGGATGTAGCGGGGCAGATCCAATCGGCTGAAGAGCCAGAGGGACGATGCGCCCGCGCCCAGCAAGTAATCGAGTTGCGGGCCGAGCAGCATGGCGAAGAAGGTGACGCCGGTGGCCAGCGCGACGCTGCGGGAGAGGGCCGACAGCATGAAGGCGATGCTCCCGTAGACCAGCGCTTCGCCGCCGCGGAGCAAATAGAGGAGGAGCACGCCGGCGCCTGAGTTGAAGATGGTCTTCTCCGGCGGCAGCAGCCCCGAGCGGCCGGGCGTCGCCGGGGCCAGCCCGTAAAGCAGCCCGTTTAACAGGAGTGACCCCAGGAGCAACAGCAGCGTCAACGCCAGCCCGAAAAGGAGCGCCGCGCCGTATTTGGCCGCCAAGATCCGGCCCCGGCGGTGCGGCCGGATGAGCAGCAGCTTGATGGTGCCCCAGCTGAACTCATTGGCGACGCTTCCCCCGGCGACGATGGCGGTGAAAATGCCGATAAAAAAGACCAGCCACGATTGGCGGACCACCGCCCCCCAGTAGCTGGCGCGCAGCGGGGCGTAGAAGCGGTCGAAGCCCGCGTCCAAAAAGAGCAGCACGATGAGGCAGCCGATCATCGCCCGGGTGCTGCGGCGGGCGTAAATCTTACTGTTTTCGCTGTGGATCAGCCGCATCCACCCGCTCATCCACGGTCACCTCCATGAAGACATCCTCCAGCGTCCGCCCTTGCGGCCGGATGCCGAAGACCCGGAATCCCGCCCCGACCAGACAAGCATTGATCCTGGCGGTCGACTCCCGGTCCGCGCCGAGCAGCAGCCCGCCGTCCACCGCCGCCGGGCTCAGCTCCGGAAAAGCCTGGGCCAATACCCGGGCGGCCTCCCCCGGCCGGTCGATCTCGAAGCGAACTTGCCGGCCGGCGGCCTCAGTCAGGCTCCGGACATCCAGCAGCCGGCCTTTTTTGATGATGGCCACCCTGTCGCAGAGCAGCTCCATCTCGGAGAGAATATGGCTGGAGACGATGACCGCGACGTTCTCCGCAGCCGCCAGATAGCGCAGGTGTTCCCGGAGTTCCTTGATGCCGGCCGGATCCAGCCCGTTGGTGGGCTCATCCAGGATCAGCACCGCCGGCCGGTCCAGCAAGGCCTGGGCGATCCCCAGCCGCTGCTTCATCCCCAGCGAATAGGTCCCCACCCGGTCGTCGATATAACCGGCCATGCCCAGAAAGCGCACCACTTCCCCGATCCGGGCCGCCTCCCGCCGCCGCGCCAGGTTCAAAAAATAGGCCAGGTTTTGCCGGCCGGTCAGGAACTCGTAGAATTGGGGCGCTTCGACGATGGCCCCGACCCTGGCGATGGCCGCGGTGAATTGGGTCCGGATGCTCCGGCCGCCGATCAGGATCTCCCCGGCCGAAAGCCTGATCAGCCCGACCATCAGCCGGATGGTGGTGGTCTTGCCGGCCCCGTTGGGCCCCAGCAGGCCGAAAACTTCGCCCGGGTTGATGGCGAAGCTCAGATCCTGGACGATGATCCTGCCGCCGATCCGTTTGGTGACGTCGATCAATTGGACGATGGGTCCGGCCATCAGCGCGCCTCCCGGGATTCATTTTGCCCTGCCGCGCGGCGCGGCCGGAGGGGCATCGTGCATCCCAAAAAAGAATTCTGCGGTTCAAACAGCGCAGGCTTTTTTGAAAACCTTTGGGATTCAATCCGCCGGATTACTAGAATGCCCGGCGGAAACGGCTCTATCCTATTTTGAAATGGTTCCGTCCAAAATATCCCATTCATTCTACCTCCAACCGGCCGGGTTGTCAATGAATGAGCCTTCGCCCGGGCGGCCGAAGCCCCGGTCCGGCTCCCGGAGCCTCCCAAACACTGTCTCATCGCCCCGTCCGCTCTATCCGGGCCCCCTAATATATCAGTCCATCACCCCTCATGTAAGGTATGGTCTTTCGTCCAACTCGGATCTTCTTCATCCTTGTTAGGATGAAAGCCATCCTTGTAAGGGATGCCGCGATCCTTTTATCGGATCTTTCGATCCTTGTAAGGGATGCCATGATCCGTATCAGGGATGGTCTTCCTCCTTGTAAGGGATCCCCTGATCCTTTCATAGGATCTTCGGATCCTTTCTTCCCGAAGGATCATCCTAGCATCCCGGAGCCTTGGGGAACCATCCCCAAGGTTTCGGGATAAAGGACCAAACCTTCGGGAAGCTTCCCCGAACCTCCGGGAAAGAGGACGAAGGCTTCGGGAAGCAGCGACAAGCTTTGGGGATGCTTCCCCGGACCTTGAGGAAGCATCCCCGGCTTTCATTCCCGGAGAACCGGGGAGGGTGGAGAAGCCGGGTCATCTGCCAAAATGGAACCGAGGCACGGTCCTGGCGAAGGAGACCGGTACAATGGCATCCCCCGATCAGGCCTGCTAGCCAGCTAAAAAAGCAGTGGGCTGCGGCTGCGTTACGGCTTGGTAACAGCTGCGCCAATCCGTTTGCAGATCCATGGGGAATATGGTATGGTGAAGAAAAATAATGATAATACCGGATATCGGTTTACAGGAGGTCCCGCCATGATCAACGATTCCCATCCTGAACGCCGCTGCGCCGGGGTCGACCAATTGTCCCTGCGCAGCCTGGTCCTGGGCGTGCTGGGAGCCTGCATCATCACGGCCAGCTCCATGTATGTGGCGCTGCGCATGAGCGCCTTGCCCTGGCCCACCGTTTTCGTGGCGGTCCTCTCCATGGCCTTGCTGAAGGCGCTCGGCCGGACCACCCTCAATGAGATCAATATCACCCAGACCGCCATGTCTGCCGGGGCGATGGTCGCGGGCGGGCTGGCTTTCACCCTGCCCGGCCTGTGGATCACCGGCCGCTGGAAAGGGCCGGCGGCCTTCGGGGAGCACTTCTGGACGGTGCTCTGGGTCGCCATCGCCGGAGTGCTGCTGGGAACGGTGCTGACCTGGTTCATGCGCCGCCGTTTCGTGGTCGAGGAAGCCTTGCCCTACCCGATCGGCGTGGCCGCGGCCGAAACCATCACCGTCGGCGATCAAGGCGGCCAAAAATCGGCGCTGCTCTTCGGGACCATGGGCCTGGCGGCGGTCTTCACCTACCTCCGGGACGGGCTGGGCTGGATCCCGGCCGCCTTCAGCTCCGGCTGGCTGTACTCCCGGAATTTCTTCATCGGGATCTGGGTTTCACCGATGGCGGTGGGGATCGGCTACATGATCGGAACCCTCTATACCGGCGTCTGGTTTCTGGGCGCGCTCCTCTCCTACCTGGTCATCATTCCCTTGGGAACCGCGGCCAAGCTTTTCCCCGCCGTCCCGGCGGCGGTCGCCTTCAAGAATACCGCCGGCATCGGCCTGATGGTCGGGACCGGGGTCGGGATTCTCATCCGCTTTCTCCTTTCCCGGTTGCCGGGTTTCCCAAATAAGGCCGCAAAGCTCCCCAGCGGATCCGCCCCTGCCGGCTCCGGCGGCCCGCTCCGTCTGGAGCGGCTGCTGTCGTTCCTGGCCTTCGCCGCCGCCTTCGTGCTCTCGGTGGTGGCGGGAATCGGGCCGCTCCCCGCGCTCCTGTTGCTCCTGGGCGTCTGGGCCGCCTCGGCCATGGCGGCCACCATCACCGGGCAGACCGGGATTAATCCGATGGAGATCTTCGCCATCATCATCCTATTGGCCATCCGGCTGCTGGTCCGGCTCGATTCGGCCAGCGCCTTTCTGATCGCCGCCGCAGTCGCCATCACCTGCGGCTATGCCGGCGATCTGCTCAACGATTACAAAGCCGGCCAGATGCTCGGCACCAGCCCCGTGGCCCAGCTGATCGCCAATGCCGCCGGCGGACTGGCCGGAGCCGTCATCGGCGCGCTGGCCATGTTCGCGGTGATCGGCCAATTCGGCGGGGTCGGCGCGGATAAAGGCCTCCCCGCCGGCCAGGCCTTTGCCGTCAGCCAAATGGTCGGCGGCATCGGCGACCCGCTGGTCTTCGGCGTTGCCCTGGCCGCCGGCGCGCTCCTCTACCTTTTCCGGGTGCCTGTGATGACGCTGGGGATCGGCATGTACCTGCCGTTTGAGATTTCAGCCGTGGTCTTCCTCGGCGGGCTGCTCCGCCTGTTGAGCGACAGGTTCCGGCCCGGGGCCGCCGCCGGGGCCGGCAACATCGCCGCCTCCGGGTTGCTGGGGGGCGAGGGCATCACCGGGGTGGGGATCGCCATCTATAAGATGCTGACCGGCGGCTGAAGGGAAAAGGCCGATATCCCCCGGTTATTTCGCCAGCTGTTCCAGGTCCGCCAGATACAGGTTGGCTTTGCCGTCCCGGTCCGAGGTGAACAGGATCTTTTGGCTATCCCAGCTGAAGGTGGGATGGCAATGCACCCGCTGTGTATACCAGGAGGTCTTATGGGTGCATAGAGTGCGCAGGCTGGCCTCTTGCCCGCCGATCTCGATCAACACCAGGTCTTCCACTTCGTCCCCGACCAACAGGGTATTGTCGTTATTGGCATGGTAATGATTGCAGTAAAAGGGCATGTCGATGGTACGAATGACTTCGCCGTTCTTGTCGGCCAGCCCGATATAGGGCGTCTGGCCGTCCTCCGGGTCCGCCGTGGTGGCCTGGGTCCGGTCTGAAGTGATCGTCCCGTCGTGGCCCTTGCGGCGGTTGTCGAAGAAGATCAGCCCGTCCCGGGTCCAGAATTCATGCCCGACACAGTCGTCCGCCCCTTGCCGGAAACAAGGCTTGACGCTCCGTTTCACCAGATCGAGCAGCCAGATCCGTTGCTGCACCAGATTCCAGGGTCCCTCGTGGCAATAGGTGGCGATGGCGCTGTCGTCCGGGGCAAATTGAAAATGTCCCAGCCAGTGCGTATCCTCATAAATATCCTCCGCCCCCGAACCGTCCAGGTAAACGAGGGTGATCCAGCCTTTCTTGGTCGCGAACATAGTCTCTTGAAAACCGCTGTAATTGGCGCCCCGGTTAATCCGGACCTTTTCATTGCGCGGGATCCCCACATACTTCTTGTCCGGACTGATGAAGGGAGCCGCCATGACCGTCTCCGGCCCGGTTTCGTAGATCACTTCGCTCCGTCCGCTCTTCGGATCCAGTTTTTTCAGCTGGTTCCCGGTGACATAAACCAGTATTTCACTGTCCGGCGTCTTGGTATGGCCATGAACTCCGCGTGCCTCGGCGGTCACTTGCGTGATGATGCCGCTCTCCAGATCCAGCTTGAAAAGATCATACATTCGCGGGGTTTGGGAGGAACGGTCCGACAGGAAATAGATCTCGCGGTCGCCGACGGTGAAGGAATTGTCGGTGAAATAAAAATGATAATTGTTGGAGCCGCCCCCGGTTAACTGCGCCACTTCCAGACCGGTCTTTTCGTCCCTGTAGAAACGTTTCTCAGCGGGAAATTCTTTGCCAATCATCATGGTTCTCCTTTGCTTGTCTGATTTCCGGTTTTGGACCCCTCGTCTCAGGGGCCGCCACCCCAGGCTGTCGAATCGTGGTGCTTTCCCTTTCAGTATAACAAATCGGGCTGGAAGATTGAACCATGAAGTAGAACTATGCAGCGATCCCCACGGCGAGCGGCGCCAATTTCTGTTTGACAAATCTCCAAAATTACAATATAATGGAAACGGTAATTATACCGCTATCCCATTTAGCGCAGTTTCCCCTGGCGAAATCGGGAAAAAGGAACCGTTTCCGTGTTCAAAACCGTTTTAGCATTGATGAGTTCTATTTCAGAAAGGAGCCTGTTACCATGATCGGTATCGGGGGGTTTATCCTTGAATTTCATAGGGATCGGCAGGATGAGCGCCTTTTTGGGGCAGGTTCCCCGGTCCGCAGATCGTAGGTAACCGTCGCCTATCTTTTTTAAGAAGCTAACAAAGGCACGATACAGTTATCGTGCTTTTTTGTTTCCCCGAAATTCCGCAGCGACCGGCTACGGAATTTTTTTTTGCGCATGGCGCGGTTGCCGGAAGGAGGAGCATGAATGGATCGTAAACAGCATATCCCCGGCTTAAACTCCCGGACGCTCTGGCGGATCAACCCCCGGACCCGGGTTCACGACAACGATATCCGCCACAACCGGAAACGGATGCGGCAGAACGGTGAAAAACAGCTGCGGCAGGAAGTGAACGAGCAGTACGGCATTTTGCCAAAGCGTTGACGGGTTTGGAGTGAAAAGCGCGAACAAAGCCGTTTACGCTTTATCAAAATGCTATAGCCCCGGACGGCTGGGCCCGGAAGCGCCGGGGCACAGGGATCAATTCGAATGGATGGGAGTGTTTCCGCTTGAGATTGCTAGGCAAGTATCTCCGACGCTATCATTGGTATTTCAGCATTGCCGGCCTGGCGATGCTCGTCAGCATCGGCCTGGATATGTTCAACCCGCACCTGTTGCGGCTGATCATCGACCGGATCATCATCGGCAAGCAACTGAACCTGTTGCAAATGGCCCTTTTGAGCCTGCTCGGGATCACGGTCAGCCGCGCGGTGCTCGGCTATTGCAAGGAATTTTTATTCGATTGCGGCGGCCAAAAGGTCGTCACCGACCTGCGCCAGGACCTTTTCGACCATTTACAGACCCTTTCGTTCTCCTATTTCGACGGCGTAAATACCGGCGAGCTGATGTCCAGGCTGAAGGAGGACATCGACAACATCATGCGCGCCGTGGTCTTCGGCTTCATGCTCTTCACCGAGCAGTGCATCTATTTTGCGGTGGCCTCGGTCCTGCTGTTCGCGCTCCACTGGAAACTGGCCCTGCTGGCCCTGGCGGTGATGCCTTGCATCGCCTGGCTGGCGTTCCGCTTGGAGCAGCGGATCGGCGTGGTCTACGAGCAATTGAGCGACCAGAGCGTGCGGATCAACACCACGGCCCAGGAGAATCTGGCCGGAGTGCGGCTGGTGAAGGCTTTCGGCCGCGAGAAATACGAGATTCAAAAGTTCCTCGACCAAAACCAACGAAATTATCAGCTCAATCTGGACCAGGCGGCGATCTGGTCGCGCTACCACCCCTGGATCGAGTTCCTGACCAGCCTGGCCATTGTCCTGGTCACCGCGGGCGGCGGTTTCCTGGTGATGCGGGAGGAGCTCTCCGTCGGCACGCTGGTGGCCTTCAGCAACTACGTGACCATGCTGATCTGGCCCATGCGCATGCTGGGCTGGCTCACCAACCTGCTGGCGCAATGTCTGGCCTCGGTCAAAAAGGTGGAGGCCCTCTTCCGGGAGCAGCCGGAGATTGCCGATCCCGCCGCGCCGGTGGTCTCCGCCGTCATCGCCGGACGGCTCCGTTTTACCGACGTCAGCTTCGAGTATAACGGCCGGACCGTGCTGCGCAATATCAATTTGGACCTCCAGCCCGGCAGCACCCTGGCGATCATGGGCCTGACCGGATCCGGCAAGAGCTCGCTGATCAACCTGATCGGCCGTTATTATGACCGCAGCGCCGGCCGGATCGAGCTGGACGGGGTCGACGTCCGGGATTGGCCGCTGAAGCTCCTCCGGGAACAGCTAGCCGTGGTGATGCAGGAGACTTTTCTCTTCTCCGACACCATCACCGAGAATATTCAATTCGGCTCCGGCCGGGCCACGCCGGAACAATTGGCGGCGGCGGCCCGCGACGCCCAGGTCGACGAGTTCGTCGCCGAGCTGCCCGACGGGTATGAAACGGTCATCGGCGAACGGGGCATCGGCCTCTCCGGCGGCCAAAAGCAACGGATCGCCCTGGCCCGGGCGCTGGTGAAGCAGTGTCCGCTGCTGATCCTGGACGACGCCACCTCCAACCTGGATATGGAGACGGAGTACCGGATCCAACGGGCGCTGGAGCGCCGCTCCGGCATGACCAAGATCATCATCGCCCACCGGATCTCGGCGGTCAAAAACGCCGACGAGATCATCGTCATCGAGGACGGCGCCATCGTCGAGCGCGGCACCCACCAGCAATTGCTGGCGCTCGGCCAACGGTACTATCAGACCTACCGCGAACAGTTCCAGGGCCTCTTGGAACTGGCGGGAAAGGAGGAACAATCCCATGCCGTTTAACCATCTGCAAGAGGACGAAACCATCAAGGAGAGCCTGAACCTGGCGATCATCAAGCGGCTGGCCGGATACCTCCGGCCTTACCGACCTCAGGTGGCGCTGACTCTGCTCCTGATGGGACTGGTCATCGGGGCCGAGCTGTTGAACCCCTATTTTTTGAAGCTCGCCATCGATCAGTATATCGTCAAGCAGGACCTGGCCGGCCTGATGCTACTGGCGTCGGGGATGATCGGAATCAAGCTCGCCGCGGTATACTGCTCCCGGCAGCGGATCCGGATCATGGCCGGAGTCACCAACCGGATCCTGTTGACCATCCGGCAACAGCTTTACGCGCACATTCAGAAGCTCCCTTTTTCCTTCTTCGACAACCGTCCGGTCGGCAAGATCCTGGCCCGGATCATCGGCGATGTGAATTCGTTGAGCGATCTCTTCTCCAACAGCGTGACCAATCTCATTCCCGATCTGGTGACGCTGGCGGCGGTCACCCTGATCATGTTCGCGATGAATTTCCGGCTGGCCCTGGCCTCCCTGGCCTGCCTGCCGCTGTTGTTCCTTTTCATGTGTTCGATTGAGGTGATCTCCCATCAACGCTGGCGGATCCACCGCAAGAAGGTTTCGACCTGCAATGCCTTCACCCACGAAAACTTCTCCGGCATCCGGGTGGTGCAGAGCTTCACCGCCGAACCGGAGACCAGCCGGACCTATAACCGGCTGATTCACGAGAACCGGCGGGCCTTTGTGAGAGCGGTCCGCCTGAACGACTGTTTCTGGCCCTCGGTGGAACTCTCCTGGGGCGTGGGCACCATGGCGGTGGCCTGGTATGGCGTTCATCTGTTGAACACCGGCACCATCACCGTCGGACTGCTGGTGGCTTTCGTCGGCTATATCTCGATGTTCTGGCAGCCGGTCATGAATATCAGCAATTTCTATAATACGCTCGTCTCCAATATCTCCGGCGCCGAGCGGATCTTCGACATTCTGGACATTGACCCGGCGATTAAGGACCGGCCCGATGCCCGGACTCTTCCGCCGGTCCGGGGCGAGGTTGTCTTCGAGCAGGTTGACTTCGTATATGAGGCCGACCAAAATGTGCTGACCCAGGTCAACCTGCGCGTCCAACCGGGCGAAACCATCGCGCTGGTCGGCCCCACCGGCGCCGGCAAGACCAGCATTGTCAATCTGATCTGCCGTTTTTACGAGGCCCGGAACGGCCGGGTGCTGATCGACGGCCGGGATGTAAAGCAGCTGACCCTGGAGAGCCTGCGCGGCCAGATCGGCATGGTGCTCCAGGATACCTTCCTCTTCTCCGGCAGCGTCAAGGAGAATATCCGCTACGGCCGGCTCGACGCCAGCGACGAGGAGGTCATCGCCGCCGCCCGGGCGGTGCATGCCCACGAATTCATCAGCCAGCTGGAGCACGGCTATGACACGGACGTCAATGAACGCGGCTCCAGGCTCTCTTTCGGCCAACGGCAGCAGATCGCCTTCGCCCGGGCGCTGCTGGCCGACCCCCGGATCCTGATCCTGGATGAGGCCACCGCCGGCATCGATACTCATACCGAACGCCTGGTGCAGCAGGGCATCGCCAAATTGTTGAAGGGCCGGACCTCGTTTGTCATCGCCCACCGGCTTTCGACCATTCAGAATGCCGACCGGATCCTGGTCATCGACCGCGGCCGGATCGTGGAGAGCGGAACCCACGCCGAGCTTTTGCAGGAACGGGGCTTGTATTACCAGCTGTTCATGGCGCAATTCAAGTTTTTGCAGGAAGAGCCGGCCGAGGCCGCCGGATAAATTGTGCCGGAACATGACATCCAGTTGTCCGGTTCGCCATGATATGCTAAAGGCGAACGATGATTGGCGCTATCCGTCCTCAACCGGAGACTCCAGGGAGGCATAAAGATGGGAAAGATCGACCTGAAAAAGGAGCTTCAAACGTTTTATAACCCTTCGGCCGGCACCGTTCAGATCGTCCGTCTGCCGGCCCTGCGCTTTTTGATCATCGATGGCCGGGGCGATCCCAATACGGCCCCGGCCTACCGGGAAGCGGTCGCCGCGTTATTCGGGCTCTCCTATACGCTGAAGTTCATGCTGAAGCGGGAAGGCGGCGCCGATTACGGGGTGATGCCCCTGGAAGGGCTGTGGTGGACCGGGAACCCCGCTGATTACGCTGATTTCAGTCCGGACCATAAAGAGCTTTGGCAGTGGACCGCGCTGATGTTGCAACCCGATTGCATCGACCCGGAACGGGTCGAGCGGGCCCGTAGCGAATTGCACCGCAAAAAAGACCTGCCGGCGCTGGACAGAGTGAGATTGGAACGCTTCGAAGAAGGATTGGCCGCGCAGATCCTGCACCTCGGCCCGTATGCGGACGAAGCTCCGACCATAGACCGGTTGCACCGCTTCATCGCCGAAAACGGTTACCGGCGAACCGGCAAGCATCATGAAATTTATCTCAATGATCCCCGCCGGACCGCTCCCGGGCGGTTGAAGACCATCCTCCGCCAACCCATTGCGGCGGGCGGGAATTGATTCCGCCTAAAACTCCGGTCCTTGGCGATCGATACTGCGGCAAGGGATTCGGGCGCCCCGATGCGTCGTGCCCTTTTCCCCTGATTCATCGGATGAAATCAGTTCAACGCTACGGTTAAAAAAACAAGCCGGCGCCATGCAGCGCTCCGGCTTGTTTTTATTTCATTTTACACATCAAAAAGGATAGGTGCCGTTTCAATCGAATATCGCCGGCCCGGATGCAAATTAAACGGTTTTCGCAATGATCGGAGTTTTTCTTTTCTATGATTAAAAGTATGTTATAAAAACAGCTTTTTTTAATCCTTTATCATTTTATTTGACTTTCAGGCGAACCCCCATCTCATCCTTCATAAGATAGATGGGAGGTGATTTTAGTGAGTGTAGGATCAACCATTCTCAGCATTGAGAACCTCTCCCAGTCCGTGGCGGCACTGCTGGGCAATCCGGCTGCATTTTCCGCTGGCTATCAAGCAACATTGATTGCCACATACAATAATATCATCGCCGATGTAGCGCTCCTGTCATTAACCGCCGCACAAAGGGCTCAGATCGCTACAGTGCTGACCCAGGCCCGGGATACGATCGCAGCCGCGACCATCGGAGCAATCACCGTCCAGCAGATCAACACCGTCCTTGAACTGAATCAATTGGCCGTTCTGAAATTAAACACCTTTGCTTTCCTCGGCTAATTGAAGCAGCGCTGATTGGCAAAGCTGTTGGCCCTAGGGCCGACAGCTTTGATTTTTATCGGGAACCCTTCATTCCACATTCAACACTTCGATGCTCTTGATCCCCCTCCGGTTTAGGATGATCCGGAAGCGCTTGTAACTGTTCTGGCCGTCGAACGAATACCGGATCACCAGGTTGAGATGGTAGACCCGCTGCGCGGCCACCTTCTTATAACCATCCCCCGCGATGACATAGATATTCTTCTCCGGATTATCCATTTTGGCCAGGAATTTTTGAATATTGAAACGCATGATGTCATTGATGCTTTCGACCGGTTCCGGTTCATGGAAGTTTTCCAATTTCACGGCCCGGAGGCGGATGTATTTTTTGTATACAATGATGGACTCGCCCAGCCAATCGTTTTCGATCTCGGTGAGATGATCGCGGTTGCGCCGGCGGCGGATTCCGCCGGGGACTCCGGCCTCACTGACATAGTCGACGCTCTCCTTGCACCAGCCCAACGGCAACTGATCCCCGGTGTGCAGCACAATCTTATGGTCATATAGGAAGCTGTGCAATTGCTCATGAAAATAACTCCGCAGCAACTCCTTGAGCCGGTCTTTGAAGATGTAGCCGATCACTAGGGCCACGAAGAGCGGCAGCGACAGGTTGCCGTACTGTTGTTGCGAGAAAAAGGCGATGGCGGTGGCGAAGATCATCGCCACTCCGGCCGCGATGCCGAGCACGATCTGCTCGACGATTTTGCCCTCGCTTTCGGTGCGGATCTTCAGAAATAAGATGCTTCCCATGTATTTCTTCAAAATGCTTTTCCGGAAGACCAGGCCCTCGTTTTCCCCCTCTTCCTCCGGAATGGACGGATAGCCTTGGAGCCTGCGGTACTCCAGCTCGTCGCGGATGATGCCCAGCAAGCGCTGGGTATACGGCTGGCCCTGAAGACCCAGCTTCTCCCGGAGCCGGTTCAGCAGGCTGAAGCTATACTGTTCCACCATCAAGCTGAGATACTCGTCCCCGAAACGGTACTTCGCAAAATCTTTCTCACGAATGGTCGGGACATTCAGGAGCGACCCCAACTCCCGGTAACTCCGGACCGCGGCCGTGGCATACTGAATGAACTGCTCGGTCAGGTCCTGAATCTCGGCGACTCGCCGTTTTTTATGGATGAAAGTTACATGGTCGCGCAGGGAGCTTCGGAAGATGCAACCGAAGAGTTTGATGCTCTGCTCGTATTCCCGGAGGTTTTCGGGATCGGGTTGGTCGGCCACTCGCTGAAAGACCGCCTTCAGCTTGGCGAGGGGCCGCTCCGGCCCCTCGGCGATATTCTTGAGCAGCACGGTAGGGGTTTTGAACCGGATATAGCTTTGGATATCATTGTAAAAATCCTGTTTGGCATAGGTATTGCGGTTCAATCCCAGGCTTTGCGGGATGAAGAAGTAGGTCTCGATCCGGTAGGTGGAAAACCTCCTTTGCCGTTGCAACCGGTAGCTCCACTTGATCTCAAATTGGTATTTGTCATGGATGTTGATAATATCCTCGATCATGGTTTCACCTTCGCCACATTTCCCTGCCTCCGCCGGTATCGCGCCGGTTGCCAATGCCGGCCATATATCTGTTTATGCCACAAGCGGCCCGAATATGACGGCCAAAAAACATTCCGCTCCGGGTGGCATGGACTTCCATCTTGCCTGGCGCAACCGGCCCGCGTATAATATCAATACAGGGATAGCTTGAAAGTGACCCTTGAAGGGCTGGACGATCCCACAGTGAGGTGAGCGAAGGCGATGGCTGTTTTAAAGATTTTGCAACTCGGCGATCCGCTCCTGCGGCAACCCGCCAAGGAGGTTGGGCAGGTCACCAAACGACTGCGCAAATTGGCCCATGATATGCTCGAGACCATGTACGCCGCACCGGGAATGGGTTTGGCCGCGCCGCAAATCGGCGTCTCCGAGCGGGTCGTGGTGATCGATATCGGCGACGGCCCCCTGGTGTTGTTCGATCCGCGGTTTCTGGCCAAGGAAGGCGCCCAGCGCGATGTCGACGCTTGCCTGTCCATCCCGGGCCGGAGCGAATACATTACCCGGGCTCAAAAAGTAAGGGTCTCCTACCTTAACGAACAGGGTAAAAAGATGGAGATCAAGGCCAGCGGCTTGTTGGCCTGGGCCCTGCAACACGAGATCGATCATCTGGACGGCATTCTCTACCTCGATTATTTGGCCAAAAAATAAACGGGCGACCCAAGGGCCGCCCGCTCGCTTAGATGTCTCGTCATCCTCCGTCAATCCCGCGCGTAGGACTCCAGGATCCCCAGCACGCATTGGTAGAAAGAGGCCACACTGCTAATCTCCACCCGTTCCCGCACGGTATGCGCTTCCAGCAGGTTCGGGCCGATGGCGATGCATTCGGCCTCCGGATACTTCTTGACCACCCAGCCGCTCTCCAGGCCGGCATGGATCACATCGACTTTGTAATCGCCCTGGAATTGGGCGTCATATACTTCTTTGGCGCGGCGCAGCAGATCCGAATCCTCATTGGGAGTCCAGCCCGGATAGCGCTCGATATGTTCCATGCTGGCGCCGGTCAACGCGGCCAGCGAATCATGGAGATCCTCCATCCACCGCAAACCGCTCTCCCGGAAACTGCGGTGCATGCACAGCACCGCGAGGGCCGTGCCGTTCAGGGCTACCGCCGAGAGATTGGTGGAAGTCTCGACCAAGCCGCCCTCCGCCATCTTCTGCACGCCATGGGGAACACTCATCAAGATATGCACCAGTTTCCGGGACCATTCCCCGTCGACCATCTCGGCCTGGGGTTCCGCCTCCAGCCATTCCACTCGCAGCTGCGGCTCGATCTTTTGGTACTCCGCCTGGTACTCGGCGGTCAATTCGGCGACCACGGCGCCAAAACGGACGGTATCGGCCGGATCGAGCACCACCACCGCCGCGGCCCGGCTGGGAATGACGTTGCTCTGCCGCAGATTGCCGCTGGCGATCCCCGCCAAATGGAAAGCGATCCCCCGGTATTCCGCCTGGCGCAAAATCCGCGCCAGCAAATGAAGGGCATTGGCCCGGCCTTCATGAATATTCACTCCGGAATGGCCGCCTCTCAACCCCGAGATGCGCAGCTCATGGCAACGGGCCGCCGCCGGAACCGGCTGGCGGTTCACGTTCCACCGGAACATGCTGCTCAAACCGCCGGCGCAACCGTAGGTGATCCCCTTAAGCACCTCTTCATCCAGGTTGATCAGGATCCGGCCCTTTAACAACCCCGGGTCGAAATCCCTGGCCCCTTCCAGGCCCACCTCCTCCTGGACGGTAAAGAAGGCTTCCAGCGGGCCCAGGCGCAGGCTCTCGTCCTCCAGAATCGCCAGGGCCACCGCGATCCCGATGCCGTCGTCGGCGCCGAGCGTCGTTCCGTCCTGGGGAGTATAACCGCCGGCCTTGACCCAGCCGCTGCCCGGCTGCGCCTGCTCGTCGCAGAAGGAGAGCCGCAGCGGAAAGATCTGATCATTGGGGACGCAGACCATATCCATATGTGCCTGCAGGACCACGGCAGGTTTCCCCTCCAGCCCCGGCGCGGCCTTCTTGTAAACCACCACGGTCCTTTCGCCGGGCGCGTCCGCCGGGGCGTCCGGCCGGTAAAAGCATTCCAAGCCCTGCCGTTTGGCAAAGTCGGCGATATAGCGGCGAATGGCGTCCTCATTGCGCGAGCCGCGCGGCAACTTGGTGATCGCCTCAAAATGATTCCAAACCCGTTCCGGCGCGAGGCCGGCGAAAAATTGCGACATTTCGGCACCTCTTCATTGTCAGGATTCAAATATTATATTGAACCATTCTTTCCCAAAAAACAAGAGCAAAATACGGAAACCCTCCGGCGGGATCCCCTCCGTTCAGCTGCCCCGCTTGCCGCTGCAGTCGCGGATCGCCAGGCGCAACACGGCGACGCGGTCATATGCGGCCGGATCCTTCACGGTCCGCGCTTTGATGGGGGCCGGATTCCGCTCCAGCTGGTTCAGGATGACATTCAGGCCGTGCTCTTTTTCGGCCCGGTCTTGCAGCAGCGTCATTTCGCCCCGGAGCACCACCGTGGCATAGCGGTGCGCGCATTGGTCCGCCAGATAGCCGCCATCCTCGATGACGGTGGCGCAGACCTGTGGGTTCTCCCGGATGAACTCGATCTTTTGGCCCTGGAGCGCGGCGTGAAAATAACAAGCGTGTTCGGACTGGTCATAGCCGTAACTCAGGGTTACGACATAGGGCTCGTTGCCGCGGCACATCGCAATCACGGCGTACTTCCCTTCCCGCAAGATCCGCCGCAACTCGGCCGGATCGCTGATTTCCCGGTCTTTCCTGCGCATATGATAGCCTGTCAATGGAACGCCTCCTTTACTACTATTTCCCTCGATGAATCCGGATGGGCCGCCGGGGACGGGACCGCCGAAACCCGGAATTTTGTGCCGCCGCGCGACATATATAGGCAATGGCGGCAAAAACATTCTTTGTCCCGGCTCCGGCGGTTCGGCTGGGGAATCAAAAGGGGGTTGGCGATGAAAAGAAACTTCATTTTAGGGGCATGTTTCCTATTATTGATGAGCGTTTCCGGATATGTCACCTTTCATACCGCCCGGGCGGTAACGGCCAAGGCGGCGCGGAGCTATTCAGGTTACCTGGTCTGCCAGTCCTGCGCCGGAGCGAGCCGCGGCGAGGCCGCCGACGGGACCCGTGTGCCGGAGCATCCCGAACTGCATACCGTGGCCTGCCTGCGCAAGCCCTTCTGCATTGCGTCGGGCTACGGCATCTTCATCAGGGGCCGGGACGGCAAATACGTCTATTATAAGCTGGACCAGAAGGGCAGCGCTCTCGCCTATCAAAACATCGTGTCCAAGACCGTCCGCGCCGACCATCTGCGGGTGGAAGTCATCGGCAGCCTGCAAAACCGGATCATCGTCACGGAGAACGTCATCGAAAAATAAGTCGTGCCATAACCCCGTGGCTCAAAAAGGTCTTGTTCCAACAAGGCCTTTTTTGAGCATTGAGCCGGATCCCGGACCGGTGACGCTTGCTTCTCAATTTCTTCGCGTTGATCCACGCTTCTCCTGCAAAATTTCCGTAAGTTTCCGACAATTGACGGATCTTTTCCGCTCCGCACCAAGCTTCAGGGACCTGCCGCCCCCGGCCGGGCCCCGGTCGCCGCCTTCCGGGCGGCTGCGGCCCGGCATTGGGAAAACACAGCCCCGGGATAGGCCCTTCTCGCTCCGCTCCGGGGCAGGGATGCCTCGCGTTGGGGAACGGCCGCCCCGGTTCCGTATCTCCCCGCCCCATCCGGGGCGGCCGGTGCCCCGGATGGGGCGGAAGATTCCAGAGAAATGTTGGCGGGGGCGAAAGGTTTTGTCCGGGAAATCCCGAATATCATACCCAACCGGCAGCGGTTGCTCAGCGATCAACTGATATCGCACCGCCATTTCAATCTTTACGGAGTGGAAGCTTTCATGGACAATGAGATCCTGACCGTCAATGAAGTCGCAGAATATCTGCGGATGAATCCGATGACCATCTATCGCCTGGCGCAACAAGGCAAGATACCGGCCAGCAAGATCCTGGGCAATTGGCGTTTTCAACGCCAGGAGATCGAGGCCTGGATCAAGGCCCAGGAATTTCAGCCCTCGCGGCTGCTGGTAATCGACGATGACCCCGCCGTGGGCGCCGCCATCAAGGATTCGCTCGGCAAAAAACATGCGGTTCAGGTGGCGGGAAACGCCCGGGAGGCGCTGGCGGCGCTGGAGGCCAACCGTTTCAACCTGATCTTCCTCGATCTGAGCCTGCCGGAGGTCGACGGCCTGACCCTTTACAAGCAGCTAAAAGAACAGGGCGTCAACGTGCCGGTGGTGGTCATTACCTCTTCCACCGATTCCGCCCTCCTGGCGCAGGTGGTGGCGGAGGGGGCGCAATTCATTCTGAATAAGCCGTTTTCCAGCGACGAAGTCCGGCAAATGCTAAACTTTCTAAAGGTGTGAGCGCTTTGACGGTCTCCCGCAAAAAAGTACTCGTTTGCTTGAGTCTCTTCGCCCTCTTATGCCTGCTCGGCCTCGTCGGTTATCTGCTGTTTCTCCTGGACTCCCCGCGGTCCGGGCCGGCCCGGATCGGCATCGCCCTGAGCCCCACCCCGGCGAACCTCCGCTTTGTAAAAGGCCTCCGGGGCATCCTGGCCAAACAAGGCTATTCCAAGAGCGCCAATCCCCGTTTTCTGATCCGTGGTTACAACGATGCCGCCGGGGCCCGCCGGGCGCTCTCCCGATTCAGGCGGTCCGGCGTGGCGATGCTGGTCATCGCCGGCGACGATTCCATCATCGACCTCGCCCGGACCGGCGGCAGCCAACCGGTGGTCCTGGGCTTTGCGGACAATCCCGTCCGCGGACCCGTTCAACGGCGGATCGAGACCGCCGAAATGATCACCGGAGTCTCCTACTTCCCGCCGTACGAGCGCACCTTGGAGCTGAGCCGCAGGGTCATCGGCGACTATGCGGAGCTGACGGTGCTGCTGGCGGCGGAGGAGCCCTGGCCCGACCTGGACCGTTTCCAAACGGCAGCCCGAAAACTGGGTATCGCCGTCCGCCCCGTCCGGACCAGCCTCGCCGGGGTCAGCCGAACCATTGCCGGCCTGCGGGGCAAAACCGCTCTGCTGTATCTGCCGGCCCAGTCCCTCTGGATCGCCAACCGCCGGCTGATCGGCTCGGCGCTGGAGAATGCCGGACTGCCTGCGGTCGGCAACAACCTGGCCTTTCGCGATCTCGCGGTGCTCACCGACTACGCCGAACCGGAGACCATGGGCGAGATCGCCGGCCAGATCATTATCAAGATCCAGCACGGCGCAATCCCCCGGTACATGCCGGCTGAATTGTCGGCCGATTATAAACTTGCGGTCAATCTGCGGCTCCTCTCCCGCTGCGGGTTGCCGATCCACGAGGATGTCTTGAGTTATGCGAATGAAGTTATTCGGTAAATTGTCCCAGCTCCATAGCAAACTAGTCCTGTATCCGCTGATCGGCTGCGCGGTGGGCCTGGGGCTCACGGTCCTGGCCACGGCCATCTCCACCAAGGTCTATCTGGACCGGTATCTGATGGAGCAGACCGCCGCCTACGCGCAGCAGATCGTCAAGGAGATCACCGCCACCGTCGAGCGGGATAAGGAGACCCTGGCCACCTTCGTCCTCTCGGACACCGTGCGCGATCTGCGCCGGACCGACCGCTTGACCGTCGCGCTGGAACGGTTGCTGAGCAAAACCCGCAACTTCCTGGAGGGATTCGTCATCGACTCCGGGGGGAAGACCGTGGCCGGAGTTTCGCTGATGCACAGCTTCAGCGACGGCTATCCCGACTTTGGGACCCAAGCCATCTACCGGGAAGCCCGCCGGGGCAAGATAGCGGTCTCCGGGTGGGAGAACCTCACCGAGAAATCCCGCCCCTACTGGCATATGGCGACGCCCATCGAACAGTACCCCGGCAAGATCATCGGCGTGCTGCTGGTCACGGTCGATCTGCGCCGCATCAACGATATCATCCTCACCTCCCAGGGGGCCAAGTACGGCGACCCCATCCTCATCGACCGTCAGGCCAGGGTCCTGGTCCACCTGGACCGTTCCAAGCTGGGCAGCAGTTGGGACCGGGCCGGCATCGCCCGGAAGCTGGCCGCCGGCCAGAGCGGCACCGCCAAATATCATGACCGGCCCGGCCGTTACCTGCTGGCCGCGTACCAACCGTTGCCGCCTTACGGCTGGGGCCTGATCGTCCAGATTCCTCCGGAACAAACCCTCTCGATCATCTGGAACCGCATGATCTTGCTCTTCGGCTTCATGGCCGGGATGATCTTCATCATCCTTGTCGTCTTCGTCTCCACTGAACTGCTGGCTTACCGGGCGGCGGGGCAGATCGTGACGCCGATCAAACGGTTGACCGAGGCCACGCAGCAGTTCGGCCGGGGCCGTCAGCTGGAATACCAGCCGGTAAGCGGGGATGATGAGATCGCCCAGCTCTCGGTCTCCTTTTATGACATGGCGTTGCAACTGACTGACTTCGAAAAGCAACGGGCCGGCTACATCTCCATGATCGCGCATGACTTGCGGAACCCGCTCTCCACCATCCAGGCGATCTTCCGCGATCTGCAACATCACGGGCTGGACGAGCGGCGCAAGGCCGAAAACCTGGCCGCGATCACACTCAAGTTGGAGCAGGTCAACCGGATGGTCAATGACCTGCTGGAGTTTTCCCGGCTGGACCTGGGCCAGGTCCGGTTCGAGCCGGAGCCGGTCAGCGTGCGCTATCTCTGCCAGGATGTCATCGCCGGCTATCTGGAGCAACGAAACAGATTTCAAATGCGGCCGTTTCCCGAGACCCTCTGCGTCTGGGCCGACCCCGTCCGTTTGCAACAGATCTTGCAAAACATCTTGGACAACTGCCTCAAGTATACCCCGGCGGGGAGCGCGGTCGTCATCGACTGCCGGGCGGAGTCCGGCCACGCCCTGATCACCGTCAGCGATTCGGGGGACGGCATTCCCGAGGCGGTGTTAGCCAACCTCTTCAAACCGTTTCAAAGCGGTTCCCCGCAACAAAGGACCAGTTACGGTCTTGGCATCGCCATTGCCAAGAAACTCGCCCTAGCCATGGGCGGCGACCTGTCCGTCCAGTCCGTTTCGGGCCAAGGAACCACCTTCACCATCCGTCTGCCGCTCCATTTCCCCCAATAAACTTCGGGTATTTTTCACAAACTGACATTATCCTGCCATGATTGGTTACGCCAATCCGTTCTATGCCCAATTTTCCCCAACCCAAATGGCCGCATATCCTCATGCAACGACTTCATCTGTAAGACAGATGTTATATAGTTGTTTTGTATTCTGTATATCTAACATATTTTAGTTGAACTGATGTAATGTTTATGTTAGAATAGGCTCAGTTATATTCTATTATACTTTCATATACTTACTTATCATCAATTTATACTTTGCCCGGGCGAGGTGATGTCATCGTTCATAGCGGAAGACTGGTAAGAACTTAGAATGAATAAGGAGTTGATCATGATGCGTTTTTCTCTGTCCAAAGGGACTCTCTCCAAAACGATGCTTTGCGTAATCGTCAGCCTCGTGTTAGTGGCGCTCTTGGCTTCACTGGCGCTGGCCAATGACCCGACCGGGGCCGAGACGCTAAAGAAAGATCCCAATGCTCCGGTCAATTTTACCTGGACAATGGTCTGCGGTTTCCTGGTCGTGTTCATGATGACCGGATTCGCCATGGTGGAAACCGGCTTTACCCGGGCCACCCACGCCAATAACACCATGCTGATGAACTTGATGGTGTGGGCCTTCGGGACCTTGGGCTTCTTCTTCGTCGGCTTCGCGCTGATGTTCGGCGGCGTGGGGGGCGCATACGCCGATCTCTCCAAGATGCTATCGATCACCATCGGCGGCAAGACCTGGAACCTGCTGGGCGGCACCGGATTCCTGCTGTCGGGGAAGGCCTATGATGTCAGCATCTTTATGCTCTTCCTCTTCCAGGCGGCCTTTATGGACACCGCGGCCACCATTCCCACCGGGGCCATGGCCGAACGCTTCAAATGGAGCAGTTTTATTGTTTACGGTTTTCTGATGGGCGGCATAATCTATCCGATCTTCGGCAACTGGGCCTGGGGCGGCGGCTGGTTATCGCAGCTGAGCCAGATCGGGCTGGGCGCCGGTTACAAAGACTTCGCCGGTTCGGGCGTGGTGCATGCGGTCGGCGGCGTGACCGCCTTGGCCGGCGCGATCATCCTCGGGCCGCGCATCGGCAAGTTTGTCAAGGGTAAACCGGTGGCAATGCCCGGCCACGATCTGGGCTTGGGCGTTATCGGAACCTGCATCCTCATCTTCGGCTGGTTCGGCTTTAACGCCGGCAGCACCATGGCAGCCACCGACCTCCGCCTGGCCATTGTCGCGACCAACACCATGATCGCCGGGGCGGCCGGCGGTTTGACGGCAATGCTCTACATGATGAAAAGCACCGGAAAACCGGATACCAGCATGTCCTGCAACGGCGTCCTGGCCGGATTGGTGGCCATTACCGCTCCTTGCGCCTATGTCCCGGCCTGGGCGGCCTTCCTCATCGGCGCGATCGCCGGCGTCCTGGTCTGCGCCGCGGTCTGGTTCGTGGAGAACGTGCTGAAACTGGACGATCCGGTCGGCGCCGTCTCGGTCCACGGCGTGAACGGCATGTGGGGCGTTTTGGCGGTCGGCCTGTTCGCCGACGGTTCTTACGGCGGAGTGAAGGGATTGCTGCTCAACGGCGACTGGGGCCAGTTCGGCGCGCAATTGGTGGCCCTGGCGACCTTGTTGGTGATCATCTTCCCCTTTGCTTTCCTGGTGTTGAAGATTCTCGACTGGACCATGGGGCTCCGCGTCTCCGCCAAGGACGAATTGGCCGGATTGGATATGCCGGTCCACGGCGCGCTCTGCTATCCGGAATTCCAATTTAGCTCGTTGGCTGTGACGCAAACCTTCCCTGAGGAAAATGTGAAGCTGGCCCCGATTGCCACTCCCGCAAAATCGGTGGCCAAGGAGGCGTAAGCGATGATTAAAATTGAAGCGATCGTCAGAACCAGCCGTTTTGAAGCGGTAAAGGACGCCCTGACCCAGATCGGCATTCAAGGCATTACCGTTTCCGAGGTCAAGGGTTGCGGCAAGCAGAAAGGCGCCGTGGAACATTACCGCGGTTCCGAATATGAGATCATTCTGCATCCCAAAGTAAAGATCGAGATCGTGACCGTCAAGGACAACATGGATAAGATCATTGCCGCCATCGAATATGGCGCGCGCACCGGCGAGATCGGGGACGGCAAAATCTTCGTATCGGAGATTATCGAAGCCGTTCAGGTACGGACCGGCCAACGCGGCGTCGGCGTGCTTTAATTCGGTGACTCAAGCGACGGCTACCGGGGCTCTTACCCCGGTAGCCGTCCTGCAATCGCAGCGTTCGCCGTTCTCCGCTCGCGCGGACGTGAAATAAGGTGGAATCGGATATGAGTCAGGATCAATTCAGCAAATCGGAGCCGTTGCCGCCCAATCCCGCCGCGATCGCGCGCCTCCTCCAACGGACGGGCCGGCGCCTGCCGCAGAATGCCGCCGAGCCGGCGCTGGCGATCTTCGGGCAGTTTCTGGGGAACGACGCCGCTCCGGCGCGGCCGGTCTTTCCGAAATTCAACCGCAAAGAGACGCGGCATAAGATCACCGCGATCCTGCTGCAATTATGCCTGGAGCATCCCGAATGGAGCTGCAACCGTTTGACCCAGGAACTGCGCGACCGGAACGTGATCATCAGTGCCAATTCGGTCTACGCCATCCTGGTCGAGCACCAGCTGAGCACCAAACGGGAGCGGCTGGCGAAGCTCCAGGAGAAGCTGGCGGAGGACAGTCCCGATCTCACGCCGCTGCAGATCGCGCTGCTGGAAAAGATGAATATCTGGTTCAAAGAGCGAAATTTCCGGGGGGTCCGGCCCGGGGAGGTGTTGGCCCAGGACACCGCCTATGTGGGCAATTTTAAGAACCTGGGCGAGATCCATCTGCAAGCGGTGATCGACACTTACAGCAGCTACGCTTTTGGCCTTTTGAATCCCGACAATCGCGCCGAGCATTCGGTGGCCATCCTGCACAACCAGGTGTTGCCGTTCTTTCGCCGGCTGCATCTCCCGGTGGCCCTGATCGACACCGATAAAGGCCGCGAATACAGCGGCAAGGAAGATCATCTCTACGGCATGTACCTGAAGCTCTGCGCCATCGAACAGCGCCGGACCGGCTCCAAACAGTTCCCGCCCCACAGCTTCATCCGCCGCTTTCAGACCATTGCCATCAGTGAGTTCTTTGAAAAGATCGACCGGGCCGGCTTCGTCAGCGTCGCGCAGTTGCAGTCGGAATTCAACGATTGGCTGTACCGCTATAACCACATCTATCCCTTCCAGGGCTACCCCAATATGGGCCGGTCGCCGGTGGCGCTGATCCAGAAGCATCTGGAGGGCAGGGCGGCTCATGCTGCCGCTCCGGACCGGCCTTAGTCCCCGCTTCGCCCAGGACGTTTCCCGCCGCGCCTGCCCCGCCGCAACAAAAAAGAGCGAGACAGGCTCGCCCTTTCAAGTCGCTGCCAAACGACGCGCATCGCCCGGCCGTGCTTCAATCCTTACAATCTGGCCTCCAGCTTTTCCTTTTCCGCCTCGTAACCCGGTTTGCCGAGTAGGGCGAACATGTTCTTCTTATAGGCTTCCACGCCCGGCTGGTCGAAGGGGTTGACCGCATTCAGATAGCCGCTGATGCCGCAGGCCTTCTCGAAGAAGTACACCAGCTGGCCGAAGCAGTACGGGGTAAGCTCCGGCACCCGCAGCACCATGTTGGGCACTCCGCCGTCGGTATGGGCCAACAGCGTCCCCTCGAAGGCCTTCTGGTTGACGTGCTCCATGGTCTGGCCGGACAGGAAGTTCAAGCCGTCGATGTTCGCGGGATCGTGGGGGATCGCCAGCGACCGGCGGGGCTTCTCCACCCAGAGCACCGTCTCGAAGAGATCGCGCCGGCCCTCCTGGATGTACTGGCCCATCGAATGTAGATCGGTGGAGAAGTCGACCGCCGCCGGGAAGATGCCCCGGCCGTTCTTGCCCTCGCTCTCGCCGAAGAGCTGTTTCCACCATTCGGCGAAATAATGCAGGCCCGGCTCGTAGTTGACCAGGATCTCCAGGGTTTTTCCCTTGCGATAGAGCGCGTTCCGGACCGCCGCGTACTGGTAGGCCGGATTCCGGGCCGGATCCTCGGCGCCGTACTCTTTGCGGCCGGCCGCCGCGCCGTCCATGATCGCCTGGATGTCCACGCCGCTGGCGGCGATGGGCAGGAGGCCCACCGGGGTCAGCACCGAATATCTCCCGCCGACATCGTCGGGGATGACGAACTGGGTGTAGCCCTCGCTGTCAGCCAGCTGTTTCAGGGCGCCCCTGGCCCGGTCGGTGGTGGCGTAGATCCGCTGCCGCGCTCCGTCGGCGCCGTACTTCTTGACCAGCAGGTCCTTGATCAGCCGGAAGGCCACCGCCGGCTCGGTCGTGGTGCCGGACTTGGAGATGACATTGACCGAGAAATCCCGCTCGGCCAGGATCTCCAGGAGTTCGGCGGTATAGGTCGGACTGATGGTCTGCCCCAGGTAGAAGATCTGCGGGAATTGGCGCCGTCCGGCCCCGAACTGCTGGACGAACGAATGATTCAAAAGCTCGATGGCTGCCCGGGCGCCCAAGTAAGAGCCGCCGATGCCGATCACCACCAGGGCTTCGGAGGTCTCGGCGATCCGCCGCGCCGCCGCCCCGATGGCCTGAAATTCATTTTTGTCGTAATTGACGGGCAGGTCCACCCAACCCAGAAAGTCGCTGCCCGCGCCGCCGCCTTCATGCAGCAGCCGGTGGGCCAGCCGCACCTGCCCGGCCATATTGGTCAATTCCTGTTCCTCGAGGAAAGGACCGATCTTCGAGAGATCCAAACGGATTGTCTCTGCCATCACTACCACCTCAACATCATCTGTCGCCTTTTTTTGAAGTGTATTCGATTCTCTCCCTAGCTTTCCCTCCATTGGCAACAATTTATCGCCTGATTTTAACAATTCGGAGAACAGTGCCTTCAGCCGGGCGCTTGCCGCCGGAGCGGCTTTTTGGGGAGTTTTGGAAAAAGAGCGGGTATGGTATAATCTTACTCCAAAAAGCCATCGGTTCCGAAAACGCCGCGAGGCCGTTCCCTATGAAGGGTTTAACCGGTGAAGGACGGGAAGATCTGGGATGGAGAATGAATATATCTCACGCATCAACCAAGCCATCGATTACATCTATATAAGTTGAATTAAATTTTCAAATAAGCATCATGTCCCTAAAGCCGGCCATGATGGAAAAAATAAGGAATTTAATTCAACTTATTACCGCAGTAATAGGATGAAATAAATTCCGTTTTGATTCCATTTGCATTCGGCCTTAGGAATGCAAATCTTATTAAAGAAATTTATTTCATCCTATCTATCACAACCTGGACCGCAATCTAACGTCGAGGAGATCGCCGAACACTGCTGTTTTTCAAAGTACTATTTCAACCGCGTCTTTAAGTCGGTGGTCAATGACAGCATCTACGCTTTCATCAAGCGGGTCAAGTTGGAGAATGCCGCCTTTAAATTGCGGACCAAAAAACGCAAGCCCATCACCGATATCGCCTTTGAGGTCGGTTACAGTCCCTCCAATTTCGCCGCGGCCTTCAAAGCTGGGCGATGAACCTCGAATACCGGCGGTTCATCGGCAATTACCGCGAAGGGCTCCGCCAAGCATGGTGCGACTTCTGCGCGGCAATGGCCGGAAAGTATCCGCTCGGCCCCAATACCCAATTCATCGGTATCTCGTACGACGACCCTTTGATCGCCGACGAAAACCGGTACATCTACGACATGTGCCTGCCGGTGAACGAAGTCAGCTGCATCCATATTCACAGAATCCCGGCCGGTGATTACGCCTGCTATGAGTTTCACGACCGGTTGGAGAATCTGATCACCGGCTTTAACCGGTTATTTGCGCTATGGATGCCTTTCTGCGGGTATGATTTGGACGACCGGCCCTGCCTGGAGCTGTACCGGTCCGGCTTGGACGACACGGGCCGAATTCATCTGGAGATCTGCGTTCCGCTCCGTAAGTAACTGAGAATCCGCCTTCGATCCGCAGGAAACATGCGCCGGACGATGGCACGCCGCCGATCCTGAGACTGCTGGCGGTGGCCTGCCAAACGGCCCTCGCCGTGGGGGCGTTCATCCTCTGCCTGGCGCTATGGGCCGGCAATGGCATGGTCAAGATCTTCGCCGGAGCTAACCCGGAGTTGCAGCAACTCGCCGGCGCCGGGCTGAAGCTTTATGCGACCTCGTTTGTGCTGAGCGGATTCAATATCATCGCGGCGGCCTATTTCACTTCGGTCGGCGCAGCCGGCCGCGCGGCAACCGTCTCCATCCTGCGCAGCCTGGTCTGGGTGAGCCTTCTGCTGTGGATACTCCCCGGTTGGCTTGGGAATGCCGGGATCTGGCTGACCGTGCCCCTGACGGAGCTCCTCACTTTCTTCATGGCATACCCTTGGGTACGAAGATCGGGCGCCATTCTCCGGTCCGGATGGGAGGGAGAATATTCCGTCTGAGGCTCCCCGGCAGTTCGATTCGTTAGAGATTTTGGAACGGCGCCTCCGTCCTCCCCTAGGGCATTCCTCCCGTCAGCGGCCCTCACGGGCCAGGCAGCGGTACTCGTCCGGGGTCATCCCGGTATATTTCTTGAAGACCTTGGCGAAATAGTTGCTATTCTCGAAACCGATCAGCTCGGCCGTTTCGTAGACCAGCCTGCCTTGGCGCAGGTATTCTTTGGCCAAATCCACCTTGAGCCCGGTCAGATAGCCGACGAAGTTGCGGCCGACCTCCCGCTTGAAGAGGCTGCTGAGATAGGCTTCGCTGACGTTGAGCGCCGCGGCCAGTTCCGCCAGGGTGAGATTCTTGTCCTTGTGGGCCTCGATATAGTCGATGGCTTTCCCGACCAGTTCCGAATGGCGGGATTCGGCCTTTCCGCGGAGATAATCCAGGTAGACGGGGAGGAATCCGGCGAACCAGGCGGCCAGATCGTCCAGGAACTCCAGCTCCATCAGCGTTTGATGGTGCTGGCGGCTCTGATCGAACTCCAGCTCGCCGATGTCCCCCTGAAAAAATGCGGCCGTCCGCGAGAAGACGCCCAGCAGATCGAGGGCCGCCCGCCGCACCGCCTCGGGGTGGATATTTCCGGCCTGCCGCGCCTGGGCGAAGACTCCGGCGATCAGGCGGGACGCTTCGGTGTTCCGGCGCAGGGTCAGGGCATCCTCCAGCGACCGGATGAACTCCGGGTTCCCGAGGCGGAACTCCCGGACCTCATCCCCTCCGAGGTCCTCGGGGATCCGGAGCGCTGCGCCCGGCCCCAGATAAAATTTGGCGGTCCCGATCCGCCGGGCCAGGCCGTAGGCTGCGGCGAACTGCTCCGCGCCGGCGTAGGCCGGACCGATGCCGATGGATACCGAAATGTTCATATTGGCCCCGATCTGCCGCTGCAGGGCGGCGACGAACTCCCGGTCGCAGGCGGCGGAGCGTACGGCGATCCCGAACTCCCGTTCCTCGATCTGAAACACCGCCCCGCTCAGCTGGAACGATTTTAAGACTTGTTCGCTCATGCCGATCACCGCTTGCTGAAAGGCCGCCTGATTCCGGTGCTGACGGCGGATCCGCCGGTAGCCGTCCAGGCTCAGGCAGAGCGGCCAGCCCTGGTCCAGCCGGATCCCGGCGGCGTTCTCCTCATCCGGGAGCGGCGCGGGCCGCTCCTGCTGCAGGAGGCCGCGGAAAAACTCGTTCTTCTGCAGCAGGCGGCTTTTGGCCGCGCCGGTTCCCTCGGCCGCCGGCCGGGGGCCGCGTCCGGACTCCTCCCCGGGGAGCCCCTGGTCCCGGACGGCGTTGAGGACTGCCAGGATCTCGTCGGCCTTGATGGACAGTTTGCGGATGTAATCCACCGCGCCCAGCTTCATCGCTTCCTTGACCGTCTCGAAATCCTCATAGCAGCTGAGAACGATGATGCGGATCGCCAGATTCCGCTCGCGGATCCGCCGGATCAGCTCCAGCCCGTCCATCCGGGGCATCTTGATGTCGGTCAGCAGAATATCCGGCGGTTCGGCGGCGATCCGTTCCAGGGCCTCCACCCCGTCCCGGGCATCCTCCAACAGCTCGAAGCCGTGTTTCGCCCAGTCGATGTAGGATTTCAGGCCCACCCGGACCAGGAGTTCATCATCGACGATCAATACTTTCACCATGGTTCAACTCACGCTCTCTTCGGTAATGAGCGGGATCAGCACCTGGACGGCGGTCCCCTCGTTCAACTCGCTCTGCACCGTGATCCCATAGGGCGCGCCGAATTTCAAGCGCAACCTTTCATGCACGTTCTTCAGCCCGATCCGCGAGAACCGGCCTTGATGCCGGTCCTCCCTGGCCAGCAGTTCGCTCAGTTTTTCAGGAGGAATCCCGCTCCCGTTGTCGCGGATCTCCAGCATTACTCCGGCGGGGGTAAGCTCGCCGGAGAGGATGATGATTCCGGCGCTGAGGCCGGCGATCCCGTGGATCAGGGCGTTTTCCACCAGCGGCTGCAGGGTGAACTTGGGAATCCGGTTATTCAAAATCCGTCCGTCGGCGATGCGGTTCTCGAAGCGGAAGCCCTCGCCATAGCGCATCCGCTGCAAGGCGATGTAGGAATGTAAGAGATCGATCTCCGCGGCGATGCTGATCATCTCGTCGTCGCGGTACAGGGTCGCCTCCAACAGCCGGCCCAGCTCGGTGATCATATTGGCGGTATGTTCGGTGCCGCTCATGGTGGCCAGCCATTTGATGCTGTTGAGGGTGTTGAAGAGGAAATGCGGATTGATCTGGGCCTGCAGCGCCCGGAGATGGGCCATCTCCTTCATCCTGGTCTCGGCCTGGATCTTCTTCATCAAGTCGTCCATCCGCGCGCTCATAGTGTTAAAGCTGTTGCCCAGATCGTTCAGTTCCTCGCAGGAATCGATCCGTACCTGCGCCGTAAAGTCCCCGTGCTGCAGCGCGATCATCTTGCGCTGCAGCTGCCGGATGGGTTGGGTCAGGTTGCGGGCGATGGCTATCGACAGCGCCACCAGCAATGCCAATAGCACCAGCTGCAAGAGGTAAACCTGTTTTTCGAGGCGATAGACTTCCTTCATCACCACGTCGTAGGGGATCAGATGGACAAAGGTCCAATTGGCCCGGTCGATGGGGTACGAATTGACGATGGTCTTCACCCGCCGGACGCGGATGACCGCCTGCCGCACATTATCGACATTCCCCAGTTGGTCCAGGATGCGGAGCTGATCGGACCGGCTGTAGCTCTGCGGATTGTCGGCGGAGATCACCCGCCGGTCTTTGTCCAGCAGCCAAACTGTGCCGAACTTGCGGTCGCCGCCGTGGTTGGTGTCCTTCCAGAAAGCAGTCTTGGGAATATAGATCACCAGCAGTCCGCTGCCGCCGGTGTTGCGGTTGCCCTTGATCAGCCGCGCGAAGGTGACTCCTCCCGCAGCCGCGGGATAATCCGGGAACAGCTCCCGGCCCTCGTTGCTCCAATAAGCCCGGCCGTTCAACGCCACGGTCCGCCGGAACCAGCCCGAGTTCCGGATGCGGCCCATGGCGGCGGCATCCAATTGGGAATAGGTATTGACCCGGTACACCCGCCCCGCGAAATCCAGCACCGCCATCTCGGCATTGAAGCTGTTCAGGACGGAGTTCTGAATCTCTTTCAAGCGGCCCGCCACCAGCCGGTAACCCTGATACACCCGCCAGGCGTCTTCCCTGCCGCCGCGCTCCGCGGCCAGCTGCCGTTCGATCTCGTCGCTGAGGCAGATGATGGTGGAGGAGGAGGTCACGATGTAAATGGTGTTGTTGATATTGTTGGTCATTTGGATCAGCATCTGGTGGACCGAGCCGTTCAGCTTCTCGACCAGGATCCGTTCGTAAAACTTGGAGACCATCAGAAAGATGCCGATGGTGGGGATGATGATCATCAGCAGGAAGGAAAGGATCAACCGGTTTTGAATCTTCATGGAGCGAAGCTTCGGCATTGGAATCTCCCCAAACGGCGGCATGATGGGAAAGCGGGTGTTCAAATTAAATTATAACACATCCGCATCCCAGCTACGATCATCCTCCGGACTTGGCAATGGCTTCCCTCAGGTATCATCATTATTCGGGCGTTACATCAGCGACGCTTATCCGCATCCCGTCCGCTCCGGCAAATCCGGCGGCGATCAGCAAGCCCTTCTCACCCACCGCGTAACCGCTCTCCGTTGCCAGGCGTTCCTCCGGCAAGAGGGGCAGTTCCCCGTCCCGGTCGGAGCGGACGCTCCGGCAATCCCTATAGCCGTTTAACCTCACCCAATAACGGTGGGGCGACGGTCCGATGCCGATCTCCAGCCGGCCGCCGCTTACTTGGGCCGCCAGTTGGACTGCGCCTTTCTCGTCCCGCAGCTCATAAACAGCCCGCTCCCTCAGGTAAATATCGAGCAGGAGCCGCTCATCCGGTTTTTCGCCGACATAGTTCGTCGGCTCCGCCATGGGAATGATCGATCCCTCCCGCACGAATAACGGCAGCACCTCCAGCGGCGCGTCGTATTCCAGCCATTGCCGCCCCGGGTGGGCTTGCCCCGTCCAGTAATCCGTCCAGCGTCCCTCCGGCAGGTAGATGCGTCGCCGCCGGACGGCGCCGAGCACCGGCGCCACCAGGAAACTCCGCCCGAAGAGGTACTGGTCGTCCAGGGCATAGGTGGTCGGATCGTCCTGAAACTCCAGCACCAGCGGGCGGAGGAGCGGCAAACCCTCGGCCGCGCAGTGATGCGCCTCGGAGTAGAGATAAGGAATCAGGCTGTAGCGCAACCGCGCGTATTTGCGGTAGATCGCCTCCGCCGCCGCGCCGAAGTGCCACGGCTCCCGTTCGGTGGTGCCGTGAAACCGCACGTGCGAGGAGAACATCCCCAATTGCAGCCAGCGGATATAGACCTCCGGCTCCGGCCGGCCGAAATAGCCGCCGACATCATGGCTCCAAAAGGGGAATCCCGACAGCCCCAGGCTCAACCCGGCGCGCAGCGAATGGTAAAGCCCGTCAAAATCGCTCGAGGCGTCCCCGCCCCAATAGACCGGATAGCGCTGGCAGCCCGCGAAGGCCGAACGGCCCCAGATCAGCGCCTCCCCGCCCCACACCTCGCTGCAGGCTTCATATGCGGCCCGGTTATAAAGCAGCGGATAGAGGTTGTGCATCGCCGCGCCGGAACAGGCCGCATAATGGTAGGTTTCCCGCGCGTTCTCGCCGAAATCGGTCTTGATGACCCGGATCCCCAGCTGCAACAGGCGCTTGAGATAGCCCTGATACCAGGCAACCGCCTCGGGATTGCTGAAATCGATGATCGCCTCCCCGGCCCGTTCGGCCGGCTGCCCGTCGTCGTGGGCGGCGAAATAGCCGTGTTGCAGCCCCTCGGCGTAGAGCTTGCTCCGCTTGCCGATATAGGGCATCTGCCAAAGCGAGATCTTGAATCCCAGCCGTTCCAGCCCGGCGATCATCGCGGCCGGATCGGGGAAGCGTTCGCTGTCAAACTCAAAGTCGCAGACGCCTCGTTGCTTAAAGTAGTCCCAATCGATATGCAACACGTCGCAAGGGAGCTCCTTGGCCCGGATGGTGGCGGCCACCGTCTCCAGCTCCTGCCGGGTCCGGTAGCAATTGCGGCTCATCCAGACCCCGAAGGACCAGCGGGGTGGCACGGCGCTCCGCCCGGTGAGCCGGGAATAATGCCCCAAGATCCGCTTGAACTGAGGGCCGTACATGAAGAAGCAATCCCATTGGTCATCTTCGACCTCCACCGAATAGGCCTTGAAGAAATAACTGCCCATGTCAAAGCGGCTCCTGCAGCTGGAGTTGAGGAACAGGCCGTATCCCCTGCTGCTCATGAAGAAGGGAATGTTCTTATAGGACTTCCGGGTGGATACGCCCAGCGGATTCATCTGCCAAACCAGCACTTCCTGGCCGTTCTTGTCGAGCCGGGAGAAGCGTTCGCCGAAACCGTAAAAATGCTCGTCATAGGCCATCCGGACCGCCTCGGTGAAACAGCGCCGCCCCCGCTCCCGCTCGGCGGCCATGCCGAAGGGATAACACTCCAGTAGCGGATAGCTGGTGGCGGCGCGCTCCGCCGCCTCCGGGTCACTGCCTTCGCGCATCCCGGCCCGGGCGATTCCGGTCGCCGAATGCGGGTCCTCCTTGTACTGCTCATAGAGGACCGCGCCGTTCCGGTCGGCGATCGTCAGCTGCCACGGCTGCTTGGTGAGGCAGACCCGCAGGAGCGCCGTCTCGATGACCAGGAGCGCCCCGTCGTCGCGGATAGTGAAGGGCACCGCTGCCGACGGATAGTCGACTAGCATCGCGGTCTCCCGTTCGCGGACCGCGGTCCCGGGCTCCATCCGGATCCGGATCAGATCCTCGGCCAGGAAATCCAGGCGCACCGCCATCCGGACCCGCCCGCCGCGATCATGGATGCTCCGGTTCAGCTGATTGTAACTGAAGCGGAGCGCCGTTTTTTCACAGGCCAGGGCCATGCAATCCAAGAGGATTGCGTTCCCGTCCCGGACATAGCCGGTCAGCCGGTGCGGGATCAGCAGCTCCAGATCGGCTTCCTCTAGAAAGCTGCGCCGGAAGGGCTCAAATTCGGTGGCGTCGATCATCGTTCCGTCCCTCATCCCCAGATTTCAAGGCAATAAATCCAACCAGCGCACCTGGTACGGCTCCAGGCGGATCGCCAACACCCGCCCGTTCACCGGATACCCGGTCCCGTCCCGCGGATCGACGGCCTTCCCGCAAGCGTCCGGGCCGGCCGCTCCGAGATCGACGGTCACCGGCTGCTCGGCATCGCTGACATTATGCAGCGCCAGCACGGCCTGGCTCCCGTCCGGGCTCCGCCGCAACAGGGCGAAGACCGCCGCGCCGGCTTCCAGTACGATCTGTTCGCCCAAAGGATGGAAAGCCGCCCTGCTGCCGCGCAGCCGGATCAGTTCCTTGAAACCCTCCAATACCCGGCGGCGCAGCGAATCCGGCGCCGCCAGGTCCCGCTCCACCTCCGCCAAGCGGAGCTTCTCCCGGTTGATGCTGCGGGCCCGGCCGGTTTGCTCCACCCCGGCCTGATCGTTCCTGGAGCCCAGCAGACTGTGGATATAGATGGCCGGCAGGCCCCGCAACGCCAGCATGATGGCGTGGGCGCACAAGAAGCGGGCGATATTCAGCGCCTCGCCGGCCTGCGGATCGGCCAGCGCGTCGTAATAAACGATATTCAGTTCGTAAGGGCGGGTGGTGCCGTCCGGATTGTTCTTGTAGGAGACCCGGCCGCCGCGCGCCGTGACGGTGGCGATCATCCGTTCCAGCTCGTCCGGTTCCAGGATGCCGCTGGCCGGGAGCACCCCGATCCCGTCGTGGGAGGCCAGGAAGTTGAAGAAGGTAGTCTCCCCCGGCGGCGTCTCCAGGCCGGCCGCCCACCGGGTCAACCGCCGGGCGCTGCCGCTGTAAAAGGTGTGCAATAACAGCGGGGGCAGCGGAAAGTTGTACACCAGCTGCGCCTCATTGGCGCCGTCCCCGAAGTAACGGATATTCTCGCGGTGCGGCACATTGGTCTCGGTGATGAGCAGTGCCGCCGGAAGGACCAGGTCCAGGACGTCGCGCCACAGCTGAATCACCCCATGGGTCTCGGGCAGGCCCATGCAGGAGCTGCCGATCCGTTTCCACAGGAAGCCGATGGCGTCCAGCCGGATCAGCGAGGCGCCGTTCCGGACGTACTCCAGCAGCACCCCGGTCATTTTCAGGAGCACTTTCCAGTTGGCGTAATTCAGGTCGATCTGGTCGGCGCTGAAGGTGGTCCAGAGATGGACGGTGGACCCGTCCGCTTTGGGAAATGGGGTTAAGAGCGGCAGGGCGCGCGGCCGGAAGACCGCCGCCAGATCGGTCCCCGGATCGGCCGCGATGAAGAAATCGGCATACTCCGGGTCGCCGTTCAGGTACCCTTCGACCCAGCGGCTCCGGGCGGAGATGTGGTTGGCGACGAAGTCGAACATCAGCCGCAGCTCCTCTCCCAAGGCGCGCAGATCCTCCCAATCGCCCAGGGCCGGATCCACCGCCCGGTAATCGATGACGGAGAAGCCGTCGTCCGAGGAGTAGGGATAAAACGGCAGCAGATGCAGGGCAGTGATGGCCTCCCGCAGATATGCGGCGATGAAATCGCCCATAGTTTGCAGCGGCGAACGGTCCGGCCCGCCGCAGATGCTGTCGGCGTAGGCGATCAGCACCACATCGCGCTGGTCGATCCCGGCCCGAGTCCGCCGGGCGCAGCCGCCCTGAGCGATGGCCGCCCGGTAGCGGTCGATCAGCCGGTTCAGCTCCTTCTCGCACGCGGCGGCCGCGGCCGCGCCGTAGAGCCGCTCCAGTTTGGCGCGGAGGCCCGCGCGCACGGTTTGCTCATCAATCTGCCTCATCGGTTGCATCCTTCCTTCCCTTTGGGGAGATGTCATTCAGGCCGACCGGGGCATGAATGCCCCGGCTACAAGATGGAAGCCATCCTTTGGCTAAACTCCAGCGGAATGATTCATCCCCTTTAGGGCCCTTGAGGGTCCTTCCACCTTGTAGCCGGGTGATTTATCACCCGGTCGACATTCTTTCGACCCGGAAATTTTTACCGCAATGCTTGAACCTTTGGGAAATGTCCCATCCGGCGCCGGGCTCAGCCCTTGACCGAGCCGGCCGCCAGGCCCTGGACCAGATTCTGCTGGATGAAGCCGAAGAACAGCATCACCGGCACGCAGCTGATGACCGCCCCGGCCATCAGTTTCCCCCATTCGGTGGTGTACTCGCCGATGAAGGACTGCAGGCCCAGCTGAACCGTTCGCAATTCCTTGGTGTTGATGAAGGTGTTGGCGTACATGAACTCATCCCAGGAGCGGATGAAGGCCAGGATGGCGGTGGCGGCGATCCCCGGCTTGGCGATGGGCAGGATGGCCTTGACGATGGCCTGGAAACGGTTGCAGCCGTCCACAAAGGCCGACTCCTCCAGCTCCCAGGGGAGCGTGGCGAAGAAATTCTTGATATTCCAGATGCAGAACGGCAGGACGAAGGAGGTATAGACGATGACCAGCCCCGCCAGGGTATTGTTCAGATTCAGCCGTTTCATCAGGATGTAATAGGGCAATACCAGCAGGACGGCGGGGAACATCTGGGTGAAGAGCACCGCCAGCAGGATCTTGTTGCCGCCCCGGATCTTGAAACGGGTGAAGCCGTAGGCCGCCGTCACCGAGCAGACCAGGCAGATGAAGGTCGATGCCAGGGCGACCAGGGCGCTGTTCAGAAAGTAGCGGAAAAAATCGGCGTTGAACCAGACCGCCAGATAGTGCTGGAGATACAGCACGGACGGCCAGAGCCGGGCCGGGTCGAAGATCTCGGCCTCCGGCTTCAGCGAGGTCAGGATCACCCATAGAAACGGCACGATCGCCAGGGCGGTCATTCCGATGATATAGGCATAATTGCAAAACGCTCTCAGGTAGCTCTGCTCTTGTTCCATGGTCATCCCTCTTCCTTGGCCATTTTGACATAGACGGTGGTTAACGCGGCGATGATTCCGAAAATGATCGTCGAGATGGCCGACGACAGGCCGAAATCATAGTGCATGAACGCCTTGCGGTAGGCGTAGGTGAACAGGATCTCCGTCGAATTCAGCGGGCCGCCCTGGGTCATCAGCCAGACCGCGTTGAAATTGTTGATGGTCCAGATGGTCGTCAGGATGCTGGTGATGGCGATGGTGCTCCGGACCATCGGCAGGGTGATGCTCCGGAAGACCTGCAGCTTGCCGGCGCCGTCGATCCGCGCCGCCTCGTAGAGTTCCTCGGGAATGCCCTGCAGCGCGGCGAGGACCATGATCATGCAGAAGGGCATCCCCTTCCAGACGCTCTCCAGGATCACCGCCGGCAGCGCCGTGGCGATATTGCCCAACCAGGCCTGGGCCTCGGGGATCAACCCGGTCCGGACCAGTACCAGATTGACGATGCCGATCTTGGTGTCATACAGGAAGCGCCAGGTCAAGGCGGCCACCACCGAGGGCATCACCCAGGGAATGAGGATCATCAGGCGGAAGAACGGCCGGAAAAACAGCTTCTTATTCAGGACCAGCGCGGTGAGGATGCCGATCCCCAATTGCAACCCCAGGTTGCTGACGGTCCAGACCAGTGTGTTCCAGAGCGCCTTGTGAAAGATTTCATCTTGGAAGATGGCTTGGTAATTGCCCAGCCCGATGAATTTTCCAAACGCGGCGCCGCCCATATTCAGCAGGTTGTAATTGAGAAAACCCAGCGATAGGCCGTTCAATAGCGGATAGAGGGCCACCACCAGCATTCCGAGCACGGCCGGGGCGATGAGCAGATAGCCCTTCCAGTCGTTCCTGGGGATCGTCTTTGACCAATGAATCAATGAAAACTCCTCCGTTGCCGAATGAAACGTCCGGCGGTCCGGCGTTTCTTCGTCCACAAATATCGTAGCATGCGCGGGGGCGGGGCGATCGGGTACCGTTTCCGGCCTTTGCTACAGCATTTTGCCAAAGCCGCTTATGCTTTATCACAATGCTGTATTGCGAAGGGGAGGGCTGGCGCCCAATGTCATCAAGCGATGATTACATATCTTGGAATTTGATTTCAACGGTGCCTACGATGTAGACGATATGCGGGCCAACCGGGGCATGAATGCCCCGGCTACAAGATGGAAGTCCGAGTCAGGACGGCTAAAGGCAAGCGGCCAGGGATGGCAGTACGCGCAGCCCCTTCCGTGGCTAATTTTCAGCAAAATATTTTATCCTGTTTTTTAGGGCCTTTCAAGGTCCTTTCTCCTTGTAGCCGGGTGATTTATCGCCCGGTTGGCGTTCAATTTCGTCAGCTAAATTTTTCCACGATAGCTTGATCCTGAATCCGTGATCTCTTTAGACTGCCAGGGAAAACCGTAAGAACTCGCGACAACGTTTCGCCTGGTATAAAGGGATTCGCCACGGATTCAGGTTGATGACATTGGGCTGGCGCCCTCCCCTTCCGGCCGATCTAGCGATTGGACGAGGCGATGATCTCATTCAGGGTGCGTTCGCAGCGTTTCAAGGCTTCCTTGTAATCGGCGCCGCCGATGAAGACGGCGGTAAAGGCATCGCCGAGCGCCTTCTGCATATCCTCCCAGCGCTGAATGACCGGCCGGGCCTTGCCGTACTTGCCCTGGCCGACGAAGACCTCGAAGTAGGGGACCTGCTTCAGCAGCGCCGTCTCGTCAATATCCTTGCGGGCGCCGATCCGGAAATAATCCAGCAATACATTGTTCTGCCCCTTGGCAGTCAGCCAGCTGAGAAACTTCCAACTCGCCTCGAAATCCTTGGTGTTCTTGTTGATGCAGAGCACATAGCCGCCGAGCGTCGTGGCGTTGACCCGCCCCTTGGGCAGCGGCGCGATGCCGTAATCCAGGTTGGGGTTGCCGGCCCGGATGGCGCCGATGGCCCAGTCGCCGCAGAGCAGCATCCCCGCGTCTTCCTGGATGAAGGGGGCGAAGGTCTGATCCCAGGAGAGCGCCGCTTTGGAGCTTTCGGGGATTGCCTTGTACTTGGTGTGCAGTTCGGTGACGAATTTGAAGGCCTCCTGGCCGGATTTGTTATTCAGCACCACTTTCGGCTTGGCGCCCTTGGTGTCGATGATCGGATTGCCGTTCTGGAAGAAAAAGTTGCCGATCACGTAGCCGCCCAGGCTGTCCAGGGGCATGCTGATGCCGTATTTGCCGATGGCTTTCAGCTTTTTGACCGCTTCCGCCAGCTCGTTCCAGGTGGTGGGAGCTTGCGTGATGCCCGCTTTTTGGAACAGCTTCTTATTGTAAATCAGCGCGGTATTATTGGTGTACCAGGGCACCGAGTAGTAACTCCCCTTAAACAGGCCGGTCGCCACCGCGCCGTCCAGGAATTGCTTGCGCAGCGGTTTGAACTTCCGGTCCAGCTTGGCCAGGAGCCCCATCGCCGCCGCGTCCGGCACCCAGCCGGCATTGTCCAGGGACACGATGTCCGGGCCGCCGCCCGCCAGCGCGGAGGTGACGAATTTATCCTTGATATTGGTGGCCGGAACCGGTTCGATATTGACCCGGATCCCGGTCTCGCGCTGGAACTTCTCCGCCGCCTTGTACAACGGGGCGTCCGGCGTCTTGGTAAAGGAGTTGATGACCATCAGCGTGACTTCTTTTTCCGCGGCATGACAGGCTACCACCGCCGTCATCATGATCAGGGCCAACAACATTGCCAAAAACTTCTTCATTGCTTTGCCTCCCTTTGTCATTGCTTTCGGGCCGGATTTTTTGCAAACCGTTTCTGGAACCGGAATCATTGCGGGCGATTTCCCCGATTCGTCGGTTGAAACCAGCTCCTCCGGGCCTTCTTTTCCAGCCATCCGGCAGGGACGGAAAAGAAGTTGTAAAATCGATCTCAACTTATTGCCGCCGCAACCTGCGCGCTGCGGCTGCGGCCCGGGACGTTGCTCTTTCTGTTACAAATTGTACACTGTTGTTTACCGTTTTTTAAGAAACAAACTTCACGGTTTACAGCATTTTTTATTTCCAGCCCCGCCCCGCCCGCCGGCCATGGAAAGATTTTTTGGCTGAATGAGTAAATTTTTTGACTCCATCGCCCGCCGCGGTCTCCGGGGAAGCCGGGGAACGCCTCCGTCCCGCTTCCCCGGTTCTCAAAAAGCTGTCCCGCCTCGCCTCGTCCCCATCCCGGCCTCCTAATATATCAGTCCATCCCCTCTCGTGTCAGGGATGGTCTTTGGTCCAACTAGGATATTCTTCATCCTTGTAAGGGATGCTCTGATCCGTGTTAGGGATGCCTCGATCCTTTCAAGGGATCCTTCGATCCTTGTTAGGTATGCCTCCCTCCGTGTCAGGGATGGTCTTCATCCTTGTAAGGGATCCCATGATCCGTTCAGCGGATCCTTTGATCCTTTCTTCCCGAAAGATCATCCTACCATCCCGAAGCCTTCGGGAACCTTCCCCAAGGTTCCGGGATAAAGGACCAAAGCTTCGGGATGCTTCCCCAAGCCTCCGGGAAAGAGGACGAATCCTTGGGGAAACATCCACGAAGCTTCGGGAAGCTTCCCCGAGGCTCCGGGATGAAGGACCGTCTTTCATCCTCGCCGGCGGAGAGCCGATCCCGGACGGACCGGACCCGCCGCAGCGGGCGGTCCCGCGGACTCTCGTCCCCCGGCGTCCTTTGAACCGGGTCCGGGGCAATCAAAAAGACGGGCGATCCCGTCTCTTTCGAAGGATGATGGCGGATGGTTCCGAGCCACTGGGCCCGCCGTACAGGGAAATAGGAAAGGAGTTTTCCCTTGGGCGAACCCGGTTTTCAAGCGAGCGGAATTTTGATGATGACAGCGGTTCCGAAATTGGGTTTGCTGATCACCCGCAGCCCGCTATCGGAGCCGTAATAGATTTGCAGACGCTTATGGGTGTTATAGACTCCGATATGTTGGGACGGTTCGGCAGCGGCGCCCAACTGTTTCCGGATCTCTTGGAGCTTGGCTTTGCTGATGCCGATGCCATTGTCGATCACCGATATTTTGAGACAGGCTTTGCAATGTTTCAACTTGATTTTGATGACTCCGCCGCCTTGTTCCTTGATGCCGTGGTAAATACTGTTTTCAATCAGCGGTTGCAAGAGGAGTTTGACGGTTTTGATCTGGAGATCGGCCTCATCGTATTCCCAGATGACCTCGAACAGGTTTTGATACCGGATCTGTTGGATCTCAATGTAACTGCGGGCATTCTTGATCTCCTCCGCCAGCGTCACCCGGTCGTTGGGGCGGCTTAACGAGTATTCCAGGATATCGGTGAGATTGGCGATCATCTGGTTGGCCTTATTGGGCTGACCGGTCAGATTCAAGACCTCCCAATAGATCGTATGCAGGGTGTTATAGAGAAAATGGGGGTTGATCTGCGATTGCAACGCTTTGAATTCACTGGCCTGAAGTTTGTATTTCCGTTCCGAGAGTTGAATCTTGAGATAATTCTGTTCGATAAATGTGGTTAACAGGCTTTGGATGATGTAGTCATATTCATCATGGGCCCGTTCGGGCAGCGGAGGCAGCGGGCTGCCCGACTTGGCCGCGTCGATGACCTTCAAGACGCGCTCCAGCTGGCGGTATTTTTTTCGGGTGATCGAATACGTCAGGGCCGTCCCCAACATCAGGGAGAGGATCAACAAAAAGACCGTGAAGGCGACCAAAGCGGAGAGCGGCTGGTAGAGCGATTGGTTGGGGACGATGGAGATATAGCTCCAACCATGCCGGTCGGAATGAATGACGGAGATGGAATAACGTTTCCGGTCGCTGACGATGGAGAAAAAAGCCTGCGGGCTCTGTTTGAACCGGCTGATATTCATGTTGGCGAGATAGGGCTGGGCGGCGTTTTGAAAGACAATCTCATCGGTTTCATCCAGCACCAAAATGGTTTGGTCCTTCAGGACCGCCAAATTCTTCAGGATATGATTGACATATCCGGGCAGGATGTTGAGGACGAGTACGCCGTCGCCGCTCAGCGAACCGGGCGAATAGAGTTTCTTCGCTATGGAGATGATGGCCGTATCCTTCGTATCCAGGGGATACTGCTTGATCAGCCGCTTCTTGCACCAGAAGTTATGCCGCGCTTTCATGGCGAAATAATCCGGGTACCAGGAGGTGTCGTCAAAGCGATCGAGATTGGACAGTCCTTGGGTGGAACTGAAAAAATTCCGGCCGCCCCGTTCAAAATAAATATAAATGGAGTAAAGGTAAGGTTTGGAATTGGCCGTGGTCTCGATGGTATTTTTGATGAAATCCAACGAGTCCAGCTCTTCCAAGCTGAGCGATTTCTTCGAAAGGATATCCTTCAAACGTTTGACGATTTTCGGATCTTTATCGAAATACAGGCCCAGGGAGTCGATTTCATTCAAGATGAGATCGACATTCGCTTTGGTCTGCGTCAAAAGGTTCAAATTGCTTTTTTCCAGATTGCTTTTGATGTTGCCCTGCAATAAGGCGAGGGCGAAGACGCCCAGAATCAAAAGCGGAGCCAGCAGCGGCAAGAGGAAAAAAACGAGGTTTTTCAAAAAATATTTTCGTGCCATCGCCGCCTCTTATCCCTCGGGAAGGTCCTTTCCCAGTTTGGCGTAACGGTAATCGCGCGGATTGACGCCGTAAAAACTCTTAAAGGTCCGGGCGAAATTTTTGGCATTAGTATATCCCACCATTTCGCTCACGGCATAGGTCTTCAGTTCATAGTCCATTAATAATTCGGCGGCTTTGGTCATCTTGATTTCGATGAGATAGTCGGAGAAATTGACGCCGGTTTTTTGTTTGAAGAGCTGGCTCAGGTAGGATGCGTTCAGATGGACTAATTTGGAGGCTTCCTCCAGGCTGGCCGCGGCGTAGTTGGCTTGAATATAGCTTTTGACCATCTCGACGATTTTGGCTTGAAAATCGGTGCTGTCGGAGGGTTTCCCGTCATTGCCGGCATGGAAGGTCGTTTCGAGCGCAATTCTTTGGGCGTCCAGCTCCTGTTTGAGCATTTGAAATTGGGTCATGATCTCTTCGTAACGCGCCGGTTTGACGATGTAATAACGCACTCCGAAAGTCAGGGCTTTTTGAGCATATTCAAAATCCCGGTAGCCGCTCAAAAAGATGATGGCCGGCCGCGGTTTGTGTTGGTAGAGTTCCTGCGCCAAATCGATCCCGGAAAGACCCGGCATTTTGATATCGCATAACACGACGTCAATTTTATTGTGGCGGATCAGGTCCAGGGCTTCGGCGCCGTTGCCCGCCTGGGCCGTGACTTCAAAACCAACCGTATTCCAGGGGAAACAGTTGCATAACGTGTTGCGCGATTCGGCTTCATCATCGACGACCAGCAGATGGTACATCCCGTATGCTCCAATGATGATCAATTTTTAATTTGGAAAGAAACGGTTACTTTGGCGATGGGCTTTTCTTTTGTTATTATACAATAAAATTACGCTAACTTTAAGGTTAAACCCGTTGCTTGGCAGTTCAAGAGGAGCATTCCAAAAAAATGATACCTTGGGCTTCCCTCGATTGAATAGACACAGAGTTAAGCGGATTTTCTTCGATTTTCAAAGAATTCCGGAGTAATATTACCAATGGAAGAATGAATGC
>NZ_SLUN01000043.1 GCF_004340685.1 Hydrogenispora ethanolica
GGCTGGATAAGCCGAAGGTGAAAGTTTCGACTCCAAGTCTGGTATCTTTGCTTCTCGGTATTGAAAAATATCTTCCTATTCAGTTTTCAGGGTGTCAAAACCCATCACCATTCCTGGTGTTGATTGCGAGGGGGTACCACCTGTTACCATCCCGAACACAGCAGTTAAGCCCTTCTGCGCCAATGGTACTTGTCGGGTAACCGGCCGGGAGAGTAGGTCTTCGCCAGGAGCGATTTTTTCAAACCAAAAGACTTCGGAGAAACTCCGAAGTCTTTTGGCGTTTAGGCTGCCTGTAGATTAAGTGATTAACCCCGCTTTATTTTGGACTCCAATTTCTAGGGGGAAAGCTTGCAGGAAACTCTCCCGTTCTCGCTGGTAATTGATTTTATGGCGAAGTTTCTTCAAGAACCGTTCTTTGGGCCAAGGCAGTTTTTCATAATAATACTGCAGCCCAACCTGCCAGTATTCCTGCGGCCAGCAAAGTAGAATATACATTACATCCAATTCATCAGGGGTTAATTGGTTTATCGTATGATACTCCGAGATAATAAACTTACCCAATTCGATGCGCCATTGATTATGTTTTAAGCTCCTCACTAATAAATTGATTAGATCGTGAATTCTTAAATCCAGTAAGCAATAATCGAAGTCGACCAGTACTAATTGTTGTTCATCCGTACGTAAAACATTGCGATTTGAGTAATCATGGTGGCAGAAATACTGAGCTTTTGCCGCCTCAGCGGCTATCCCGGGGTACGCCGAGGCGACCAAGGCCTCCAGACTAAGGTTGGCTTGTCGGTAAAATGGTTCAAAATGACGGAGAAATAATCTGCTAAATTCAGAAGATTCTTTTTCGGCCAAGGCTAACCTGCGAAAATCCTTCAATTGGCGAAGTCTTTCCTCCAATTTGTCCGGCCAAGTCAACCAACAAGTTCGTTCCGGGTTGGGGATACTAGGATGAAAGCCAGCGGCACAACGGTGAAATTCTCCTAAAAATCGAATAGCCTGACTGAGATCGGTGAGATCTTCAAAGTCTAATTCCTGGCTTGCATACCAATCGGACATCACATATAGTTCCGAGTTCATACTTACAAAGGGTTCCCCGTTTTTACTCCGCTCAAACTGTGGAACGCTTACGAAACCTCGGCTTTGCAAATGAGCCAATGCCTCGGAGATAAAATAAATGTCTTTCGCTTGTAATTTAGTTTTTTTTAGATATTTGAGGCCGGCATCCGTTTCCAAACAATAAATTTTTCGATGTACCTTCCAGCCCAGTAGTTTAAGACCGAAACAAGCTACAATTAATGTCAAATTTTCAACTTCAAGCGAAGCCGCTTCGTTGGAATCGCTGATCAATTTTGCTCACCCACCGCTTGATAATGTTCAAAGCCATTATGAAATTTCGTAAAAGCTTCGCGGTGTTTTATGTAATTTTGAAATTTATCAAATGCTCGTTCGTTTGAGTGACGCTGATGATGATGAAAATAACGAATTGCCATTCGCCAAAATTTTTGTGGGAAATAGAGCGCTGCTTTGATTATATCAAGTTCATTTTGACTGAGGGGTCGGATTGTCTGATAGGAGTCCAGCACCAAGTCCGCAACCTGATAATCCCAATGGCACTTTTTCATAATCCTTCGTAAGAATTTGACCAAATCCATCGAAGGAAGATCATAACGACAACTGTCAAAATCGATCATAAAAATATGATTCTCAGGAGTTAGGATGAAATTGCGAGCCGCTGGGTCGCCATGACAAAAAGGCTTTTTGAATTGCGCTTGGGCTACCATTTGCATATAGGAGGTTTTTGTGATGCGCTCTATTGCTTCGCTAGCCATGTTCATGTAAAAATCGGCATGTTCAAGATAGAGTGCGGCGAATGAATCGTCTTTCATGGTTAAGGCAAGCTCTTTAAATCGTTTGAGATCGGCCAACCGTTCGGTAAAATGAATGATGCATTTCCCTAATTGGTCACGCATATTTGAACCGGGCGGTGGCTCAAAGCCAAAACTTTTTCTGTGAAAATCTGCGAAAATTGCAGTTGACTGAGTCAATTCGGAGCGATTCCGAAAATCGCACTGCCGCCCTTCGATCCAGTCAAAGAGCGTATAAGCATTTTTTTGATCAGTGATATAAGTTTTTCCCTCTACGGTCGGCAGGTATGGATACATGTCCTGAAAACCATTGCTGATGAGGTGCTTGAGGGCGGAATGAACAAATAAGAGACGCTTGGGTTTGAGAGGAGAGACTTTTAAATTCTTGATGCCCTGGTCGGTTTCAACTTTGTAAACATCTTTTATTTTTTCCCAGCGAAGGACTTGTAAACCCCAATGGCTCAACAAGTTTTCCAAATCAACAGGATGATCCGTCATGCATTTGCTCCTTGAATGTAGTGGGCCTCTTCCCTGAAATCAGGGATAATTTCTCGCAAAAAGCTTGAACGTTCTTTTTCAAGAGCGACTAATTCCCAAATTCTCGATGCAAACTTTCGTTCAGACCAAGGAAGATTCTCCTCGAAACGTTGGCTACAAATCCGCCAAAAACCGTGGGGAAAGGCAAGTAGATAAGGCAGAAAACGCAATTCTTCTTCCGACATATTTCGCTCTCGCTGATACCCCTCGCATAACTCTTCAAAGATCCGGTGATTCCACCGATTCATTCGTAACATTCGTAATAGCAAGGTGGCCAGTTCTCGAATAAAGAGATCATTCTTTGAGAGTTCATAATCAATCAGAAACCAACTTCTTTCTATAATAATATTGGCAGGAGCCGGATCATTGTGACAGAAGCCTCCGGCAGTAGGTTGATTATTCCAGAAATCAAACTGATTCATGAATAGCCCGTGAATTGCGAATTCCGCTTGGGTACCAAAATAGTCCAGCCAGCTTAAAATAGTGCGATCGGTTCGATTCAGTTTTTTTTGATTGGGGATCACAAGCTTAAGGGATTTTAAAAAAGCGGCCCGCTTCTGATATTCTACACTCCAATCTGGCCGGGATGGTCCTGATTCCATCGAAAGCATGGCTGATGTACAATGCAGTTTGGCATAAAGCTGAGCAAAAGTCTGCCTTTGTTTGAAGCTGGTGAAGTTAGGTTTTTCACCTTCGAGCCAACGGGTTAGGATGAATAACTGATTGTTATATTTCCAATAGGGAGATCCCTGGACAGTTAAGAGCAAAGGCAGCAACCCATCGAACCCGGCGGTTATCAAGTCGTCGATCGTTTTCGCCAGCCATAAAAGATGAGAATGGTCTTGTTTCGTCCGCTTTAGACAAAAAGCGCCTTGTGAAGCAACAACTTTCCAAACTGGACCCCGTGGCTTAAGCGCTGTAATGTTAATCCCATAACCTTTATTGAGTGCAAGTATGAAATCTTGCATTTCTCAACCCCCGGTCTGTTAAGTTAGTGCTCCAATCATATATTATGAAATCCCCGTCAAATGTGTCAGTTCCCATTTGACAAAAGCATGAATACGATGTTAGCGGGGGTGCTTCAAATGGGGAGTCCGTTCAAGTATATCAAACATCTTGAAGAAAAGGTCTTTGTCGGAATTATTGGCTTGGAGCTCTTAAAAACTCTAATCGTACCGAATCCATTAGATGTTCTAATACTGACTGGTTTAATCTTCGTGTTTATATGGTGCTTTGGCGATGATTGGCGTTGAAAGTATCACGCAAGGGGTCGGCGCAGATTTTCTTTCCGGTTTAGGAGAACTGGACCCTTTGTACCAAAGGCGTGGCGTTTACCTACTGAGAGAAGTCACCCCGCATAAAGTGCTTAAACAGTTGAAAGTCGGAGCTCAACAAGCGCTTTTGATTGGAAAACTTTTAAGACAAAGTCGGGTTTGTCCGGTTTTACCTCAAATTTTTGAATCGAATTCTGGTAAGCCATATCATTGGTTTAGAGGTTCGCGCTATATTCTGATTGAATTTTTGGAAGGCCGGGAAGCGGATTATTTCAATTTAGAGGATCTTCAGGCCGCGATTCAAGCAATGAAGGAGCTTCATTGTTTTGGGAAGGAACTTATCGCGCAAAATCCACGAATTTGGAGTCCGATTAAAATCAATCTTTTAAAAACTTGGCAACGTAGATTAGCAGAAATGGAAACTTGCAGAGAAATTGCGATACGCCAGAAAACTGGCTGGTCTCAGCAGTATTTACAATTATGGCATCATCACGGAACCCTCGCGCATCAAGCCATCCATGAACTGCTTCAATGGCGGGGAAAAGAGATTGACACCATTTGCTATCATGATTGGGCTTTTCATAACCTCATCATCAAAGAAGCAAAGGCTCGCCTTTTTGATTTTGACTACATGGTAGTTGATCACCCAGTACACGATAAATGTAACTTGATTGCCCGCTATCTTCGACTTTTTCAATGGTCCCTCGATTCAACGTTAAGGATACTTTGGAACTTTGACCATTATTATCCATGGAGCTCCGAGGAATTACGTTTACTCTTTGTCATGCTAACTTTTCCATATGATTATTGGATATTAGGACGACAGTATTTTATTGAGAAACAGCCATGGAGCATGCGGTATTACCAAGAGCAATGGATGCGCAAGATCGGTTGTTTCAAAAAAAAGCAACTTGTTTTTGATTTGCTCAATAAATTGATGTGAGGATGTTACGCGATTGTATTTACCATACCATCATCATAAAAAGTCTTTCAGTGAGGGACGATGGATCACCATTGACCTTCACATTCATAGTACTTATTCAGGGGGCATTTTTAATCCCAGTCAAATTCTAGAGTTTTCCAGCCAACGTTTATTTGATGCCATTGGTATTAGTGATCACAATGAGATTCTCGGAGCATTGGAAGCGTTGCAAATTTATAAGAATGAGACTGGGTACCCCGAAGTAATCGTCTCTCAAGAAGTTTCGGCGGGAGAACACTTCCATTTGTTAATCATCGGGAGTAACTATGCATGGCCAAAAACAGATCGAGATGAATTGCTAGAAAGGATTATCGCGCATCGCCAGAATGGCGGAGCGGTAATTTTAGCTCATCCCTGGACTATTCCTATTGATACTTGGGCTTCAGGTTATTTGGAAACGATGTTGGAGTTTAATCTTCTTGATGGTGTCGAAATGTTTAATTTTTCCATTGTTGATTTGACTTGTGAAGAATTAAGCATTTTTTCTGAGATTTGGAATAAGTGGTTTGCTGCTTCTCATCTTGGAATTTACGGAGGATCGGATTTTCATCACTTTCGTAAAGGACAATTGATTGGTACCGGAAAAACTTTTTTAAAAGTGATGGAACCTGGGCCGAAAGGAATTATCGATGCAATTCATCAACGTCGTGCCGTGGCTTCCTTGTCAAGCTATCAGGAGGTTGATCTTGATTGGCTAGGGAAAGGTTATCGTTTTCTTTATGGGTTCGACCCTTGGGTTGCTGAGATTATGGAGTTAAACAAATTTCTGAACCACCATATTCAAAGTTATTATCAAAATGATCGGTTGATGAAATCATTTTTACTCAAAATGTTGGCCAGTGGCCATTTTCAAGCGTTATACGAATTGTTGTTTTAATCAAAAAATTTTTTCAAACCCCTTATTAAAAGGAGGAAATTGGACGATAATGGAGAATAGAGACACACAAGTGGAGCAGAGTGGAGGATAGTGGAGAACAAGAATGAGGCATAATCCATGCTGATTGGCGAGTATCAACACTCCTTAGATGAAAAGGGCCGTTTAATTGTACCGGCAAAATTCCGCGAAGACCTCGGTGAAAAATTCATTGTCACCAGGGGGTTTGATCGGGCGTTGTTTGTTTACTCGCTTGAGCAATGGGAAATTTTGAAACGAAAAATTGAAGAATTATCAACCGCCTCGCCTGATACGCAACGCGCTTTTGAACGACTATTTTTTTCTGGCGCAGTCGAAGCTGAATTGGACAAGCAAGGTCGGGTAGTTATTCCGCAACATTTGAGAGACCATGCCCACATTGAACGAGATGTTTACGTGAATGGCGTTTCCTCAAAAGTAGAGATTTGGGCGAAAGATGTTTGGGAAGAATACTCGAAACGAGTTCAAGAATCTTATGAAGAGATTGCGAAGACGAATATCAGGCTGTAATTTTGGGGTGGAGCAGATGTCCGAGTTTCAACATCAAACGGTACTTTGTCAAGAAGCCATCGAACAACTCAATATTCGCCCGGATGGCATTTATGTAGATGCAACCACTGGTGGAGCCGGCCACGCATTTGAAATCGCCTCTCGGTTATCCTCTTCAGGAACTTTAATTGGAATCGATCAGGACCAATCAGCGATTGATGCAGCTCGAAATCGATTGGCGGGAATGAATGCCCGCATTGAATTAATCCGCCAGAATTTCAGTTATTTAACCGAAATCATTGAAAGAATACATATTACGGGAATCGATGGCATTTTGTTTGATTTGGGTGTTTCTTCACCGCAGCTCGATCAGGAAGAACGGGGATTTAGCTATAAGCATGACGCTCCTCTCGATATGAGGATGGATAGAACCCAACCTTTTTCCGCTTTTCACTTGGTGAATGCCACCCCTAAAGATGAGCTGGCAAAAATCCTCTGGATTTATGGAGAGGAACGCTGGGCCAAAAGGATTGCTCAGTTTATCGACGATGCTCGACATGAAAAGACCATTACAACCACGGGTGAGTTGGTGGAAATCATCAAAGAAGCGATTCCGGCTTCGGCGAGACGCGAGGGTCCTCACCCGGCGAAACGAAGTTTTCAAGCAATCCGGATTGCAGTCAATCGTGAACTTGAAGTGTTGGAATCGGCTCTCAAGCAAGCGATTGAACTCCTGAACCCACAGGGCAGATTAGTCGCCATTTCTTTCCATTCCTTGGAGGATCGTTTGGTCAAGTCGTGTTTCGCCGAAGCGGCAAAGGGATGTGAATGTCCCAAGGATATTCCGATTTGTATATGTAATCGCAAACCAAAATTAAAGATTATTACCAAAAAGCCGATATTGCCTAGTGTGGAAGAATTAAAAAGAAACCCTAGAGCTCGTAGTTCTAAACTGCGAACTGCAGAGAAACTGGTCTAACGAAAAAGGAAGGTGCGTAATATGTTAGTAGCTGAAAAGAGAATTGCTTTCGATCCTGTTTCTCCAGACGCAGTACGGTCCCATAAAATTTTACGGAGAGAACGTCCGAATCGTCGGGTTTTCTTTAAAATCGGAGGAGTAGTGCTCTGTGTGCTGGTCCTTAACATCCTAATTCAAGCGGTCGTAATTCAGAAAACCTATGAGATTCGCGGCTGGGAAGCGAAAATTAGAGATGTGAATCGAGAAATGGTCGAAGTTCGAATGGATATGGCAAATCTTGAATCTCTGGATCGAATTAAGTCAATCGCTCAAAATGATTTGGGGATGAGAGAAGCTGGGTCTTCTGATTATCGTTGTATTGCAGTTGCTCATCCAAAATCCTCGAATACTATTGATAATCCCAGAAAAAGCGGGAGTCTTTTAGCAAAAGTCGCTTCCTGGGTCGGAGGGTTTGGAGCCACAATGGCGAAAACCCCCTGATAAGTGTCTCTTTCTCTCTGAATACTAAAAATGATATCAAAAAATTTCGGCGGAGGGAAAAAGTTGAGTCTGGAGGTAACTTCAAAAAAAAGACTCGCCGTATTACTTTTCATTGCGCTAATTTTGACGGGCTGTTTGGTATTACGGGTTATTTATTTACAGGTTTTCATGGCCGGTTGGTTGAAAAAATCCGCTGAAGCTCAGCGATTGCGCTCAGTCCCAGTTCAAGCTCGCCGCGGAACAATTTATGATCGGCTTGGTAACGAATTGGCAACCAGTGTGGATGCTGACAGTGTATATGCTGTTCCTGCTGAGATTGAAAATCCTTCCAAGACAGCTATGATCCTTTCGGAAATACTCGGACTAGACAAGCAAAAGATTCAGGGGCTCATCGCCAAACGAGCCTCTTTTGTTTGGGTCAAGCGGAAGGTCACTTTTACCGAAATTAAGCGGTTGCGAGAAGCTATAAAAGTTCATAAACTGCATGGCATTGAGATTAGCCAAAAAGCGCAGCGGTTTTATCCCCAGATGTATCTTGCGTCTCAAGTCTTGGGGATTGCCGGTATCGATAATCAGGGGCTTGAGGGACTTGAGAAATATTATGATTCATACCTCCAAGGAGTACCCGGTCGCGACCAGGCAGAATTCGATACTGCCGGACGGCATATTCCGCAAGGCGAGCGTCGTTATATTCCTCCTGTACCAGGTGATTCCATTTATCTAACTATCGACCAGAACATTCAATTTATCGCAGAAAGAGAGTTGGAAAAGGCCGTAAGCGATACGGGCTCCAAAAGAGGCATGGCGATAGCGGTCAATCCGCAAAATGGCGATGTTTTGGCCGTCGCTGTCCGGCCCAAATTCGATCCCAATCAATATGCGGATTATCCTGCTGAAAACCGCAGAAATCCGCTTTTTACGGATATGTACGAACCAGGTTCGACCTTTAAGATCTTCACCGCTGCGGCAACATTAGAAGAAGGAAAAGCAAATCTGGAATCCACCTTCTTCGATCCCGGTTTCATTATTGTGGATGATCGCAGATTGAAGTGTTGGAAAGCGGGCGGACACGGTAGTCAGACTTTCATTGAGGCATTAGAGAATTCTTGCAATCCAGTATTTGCCACCTTGGCATTGCGGCTCGGCAAAGAAACTTTTTATCAACACATCAAGGCTTTTGGCTTTGGAGATTTAACCGGAATCGATTTTCCCGGAGAATCAGCCGGGCGGCTGAAATCACTGGCGGAAGTAAAAAATGTTGAATTGGCGACGATTGGATTCGGGCAGGGAATTACGGTCACCCCGCTTCAGATGGTGATGGGGGTTTCAGCGATTGCAAACGGTGGATATCTTCTTAAACCTCATTTGGTTAAGGAGATCTACGCTCCCGATGGAAAATTGATTAAAAAAACCGATCGTGAAGTCGTTCGTCAAGCGATTTCTACGAAGACCGCCAAATTAATGGCCCGCTTGTTACAATCGGTGGTCACGAATGGTTCCGGGGCTAACGCTTATTTGGAAGGTTACCGGGTGGCGGGTAAAACGGGAACCGCTCAAAAAGTGGTAGCGGGTCAACGAGGTTATAGCCAAGTCATCGCTTCTTTCGTCGCTTTCGCTCCGGCTGAAAATCCCCAGATTTTAGTGATGGTCTTGTTAGATGAGCCGAATATTTCAATCCGTTATGGTTCAGTCATTGCTGCTCCAGTGGTTGGCAATATTCTACGGGATACCTTACGGTACTTGGGGGTTAAACCAAAATTCGACGAAGAATTGTTGCCGAAAGATAAGGTCCGGATCATTGAACCGGAAATTACCGTGCCAAACGTTTTGAATCTGTCGGTGGCAGAGGCGGTATCCCTTCTCAAAAAGAGTGGGATTGAGTATCGAATATCGGGTTCGGGAAATTCCATTTATGACCAAACGCCTAAGCCCGGAGTCGTAATCGGAAAAGGCTCAAAGGTATTGCTATATCTGGATCCCACGGGAAAATACAACCTTCAGAATGATAAGGTGGTTTTACCCAATCTACAAGGCCTGGATCAACCCAAAGCTGAAAAAGTAATTACCGAATTAGGATTGAAAATTGAGATAGTTGGCCGTGGGGTAGTGGTTAGTCAAAACCCGTTGCCCGGGACTGCGTTGCGGTTTGGAAGCACGGTTAGAATCACTTGTCAGACATCATCGAGCAAATCACCTTAATTTACCATTAAGCGGATAGAAATGAAGAGATCGGATAGACTACCAATGTTACAGTTTTTTATCATATCCATACAAAGCAGGATTGTATTCGCAATTAGCGAATACCTATCTGGATTTAGTTCTATCTCTTATCGGGGCTTTGGTTTTGATAGATGGAACTATTTTGCAGAGGGGGAAGTTCTGTGAATTTACGAGATTTGCTCATCAATATTCCGGTACAACAAAGTTCCGGTAATCTTCTTTTAAATATCTCAGGAATTGCTCAAGATTCCCGTTCGGTTAAACCGGGCGATCTTTTTTTATGCGTGAAAGGCGCCCGTTTTAATGGTCATCATTATTTGAAGCAAGCTGCTGAGGCTGGGGCAGTTGCTGCTATTGTGTCCGAATGGCCTACATGCGATTTTGGCTTGACTTTAGTTCTGGTTCCGGAGGTCACCAATCCGGTAATAAAAGAGATAGCCGGTGCTTTTTACGGTTATCCGGATCGCCGGCTCAAATTGATCGGAGTGGTAGGAACGAACGGTAAAACCACTTCCACGTATTTGATGAAGAGCATTTTGGAGGCTGCCGGTCACAAGGTCGGCCTGATCGGCACGATCGCTAACTTAGCCGGCGATCAATCCATCGAAACCGGAAATGGTTCTCATAATACCACTCCCGGTGTTTTAGAATTGCAGAAATTGTTTGCGGCAATGGCGGAAGCCGGTATTCAATATGTAGTCATGGAGGTCTCATCCCACTCCATTGCGCAGGATAGAGTATGGGGCCTTTCTTTTATTGGCGGGATTTTTACAAATATTACTCAGGATCATTTAGATTACCATAAGACCTTTGCTGAATATCTTAAAGTCAAGTCTCGTTTTTTTGTGGAGCTTCCCCAAACTGCCTGGGCGGTGTTGAATTTAGATGATCCGCATTCCAATGGAATGATCAGTCAAACTTCCGCTAGAGTATTGACCTATGGAATTGAGCACCCGGCTCAAATCAAAGCGGAAGACGTCAGTCTGGAACACACAGGGGTTTCTTACCATGTTTGTATGCCGGATGGGAAAATTAAATTAAACCTCCATCTCACCGGCTACTTTAATGTCTATAATAGCCTTGGCGTTTTTGGAGCAGGATTGGCTTTAGGTATCGAACCGGCCACCATAAAAATTGGCTTAGAAAAGGTAATGGGGGTACCGGGGCGTTTTCAAACAGTTCCTGGAGCCTCTTCTTTCGGGGTGATTGTTGACTACGCGCACACCCCCGATGGATTGGAGAATATTTTGGCAACTGCCCGTCGCTTAACTTCCCAACGGTTACTGCTGGTTTTCGGTTGCGGAGGAGACCGGGACCGTACCAAACGGCCGCTGATGGGGGAACTGGCGGCGAAAATGAGCGATTTCACCATTATTACTTCAGATAATCCGCGCACCGAAAATCCATTGTCCATTATTCAAGAGATCGAAGCTGGTTTTAAGAAAGCGAATCCCGCTGCTTCGTACCAGGTGGAGCCCGACCGTGAAAAAGCCATTCGAAAGATTATCGGGCTTGCCAATGATTCTGATATCGTCATTATTGCGGGCAAAGGCCATGAGACCTACCAGGAATTCGCCGACCGGACGATTCATTTTGATGATCGGGAGATCGCTCGAGCAGCGCTTGAGGAGAGACTAAATGACAGAAATCGCGTTAAATGAGATTATTAAAGCCGTTGACGGAGAGTTGGTACAAGGCGATCCAAGCTTGATCATTACCGGAATCTCCATCGACTCCCGCAGCACGAATCCTGGAGAATTATTTATTGCTTTACCGGGTGAACGATTTGATGGTCATCATTTTTTGGACCAGGCATTTGAGCGCGGTGCAACGGCAGTATTAATAATGAAGGCAATGGATGTTCCTGTCGGTCGCGGTTCGGTAATCCGGGTTCCGGATACATTGAAAGCACTGGGTATGCTCGCCCGGTTCCACCGGCGCAAATTCGACATTCCGGTCATCGGGATTACCGGTAGTAATGGCAAAACAACCACCAAGGATTTGGTAGCGGCAGTACTTTCGCAGCAGTGGCCGATCGTTTATACCGCCGGTAACTTTAATAATGAAATTGGACTACCTCTTACTTTATTCAAAATCAGTAGCGCAGCGAAAGCCGCCGTGGTTGAAATGGGAATGCGCGGATTGGGGCAGATCCGTGAACTGGCGAAAATAGCCGAGCCAAATATCGGCATTGTCACCAACGTCGGCCTAAGCCATCTGGAACTGCTCGGTTCACAGGAAAATATCGCCCGTGCCAAATCGGAGCTAATCGAAGCGCTCCCGCCGGATGGATTAGCAATTCTAAACGGAGACGATCCGTGGGTTCGAAAAATGAAGGATCATTGCCCGGGAAGAAGCATTCTCTTTGGGATGGAGGGGTCGAACTTAGATTACCGGGCTGGTGATCTTCAGACCGGTCCGCAGGGATCGGAGTTTACTGTTTATTTTCAGGGAGGTTGCTGTCAGGTTCAAATCCCGATTCCGGGTCGGCACAATGTCTTGAATGCCCTGGCAGCTTTTGCCGTAGGCCGGGAATTCGGCATGAATCCCGAACCAATAAAAAAAGGCTTGGCGCAATCACAGCTTACGGAGAAACGCCTTCATATTGTGAAACGGTACGGCTTCAGCATCATTGACGATACTTATAATGCCAGTCCGTCCTCGGTCAAGGCGGCATTGGAAACACTGCTGACAATGGGGGCAGGGAATCGCAAGATTGCTGTTTTAGCCGATATGCTGGAGTTGGGTCCGACTTCAAACCAAATTCACCGGGAAATCGGTGAATATGCTGCACAGATAGGAATTGATCTTTTGTTGACCTTTGGTGAGCTTGCTCATGATTATAACGCTGGATTCGATTCCAGATCTCCAGGCAAGAGTGAGCATTTTTCACAAAAATCCGCTTTGATAACCCATTTAAAATCCATTCTTCAACCGGGGGATCTGATTTTAATCAAGGGTTCCCGGGGCATGAAAATGGAGGAAGTTGTGGCCGCTTTGTCGGAAATGGAGGTCGGGATTTGTGGCCAGCCTGATTAAATTGCTGTTTGCGGCGCTCATCGCTTTTGCCGTAAGTCTATGTTTGGGGCCCTTTACAATTAAAATACTGCACCGCTTGAAATTCGGTCAAAGTATTCGGGACGACGGCCCCCAGACTCATTTAAAAAAAGCCGGTACTCCGACGATGGGGGGAATTCTGATACTGGTTTCCCTGGTTGCGGGTTTAGCCGCGGCAGATGTATTTACCCCTGAAGTTTGGTGGGTACTCTTTTTGACGATTAGCTTCGGATTCATTGGGTTGGTCGACGATTTCATAATTGTCGTGGCCAAACGTTCATTGGGCTTGAAAGCCAGACAAAAACTGTTTGCTCAAATCGTTTTGGCGGGATTTGCCGCAGTTTTCATGATTCAAGGCCGCTTTCCGACTACACAGTTGGTGCCGTTTACGGATCTCAGTTTAAGCTTCCCCGATTTTGGATTCGGCAACCCGCTCTTCTTTCTTTACGCGGTCTTTGTAATTGTCGCCATTTCTAACGCGGTTAATTTGACTGACGGATTGGATGGCTTGGCCTCTGGAACGACCGCTTTTGCGGCATTAGCCTTTGGAGTTCTCGCGTTTTGGCAAGGTCATCCCAGCCTGGGGACGTTTGCCATCATTTTAGCCAGCGCCTGTTTTGGTTTTGTCTGGTTTAACGGTCCGCCGGCTCAAGTCTTTATGGGCGATACGGGTTCTTTAGCTCTGGGAGCCGCTTTGGCGGGGATTAGCCTTTTTAGCCAGTTAAGTCTATTTTTTTTGATTATCGGCGGCATTTTTGTTTCGGAAACTTTGTCAGTGGTTATTCAGGTAACTTCCTATAAGACATCGGGGAAAAGGATTTTCCGGATGAGTCCGTTGCATCATCATTTTGAGCTCGGGGGAATGCTGGAACCGAAAATCATGATCCGTTTCTGGATGGTTGGAGTGGTTCTCGGCATCATTGGGATTTTGGGTTATCTGTTGAAGTAATGATGATGGAGGTTGGTTTTCAATGAAGCGGAATCCTCCGGATTTATTTCTTTTTGTCGTTATCATGACGTTACTGGCGATCGGTTTAATCATCGTGACCAGCGCCAGCGCTCCAGAATCTCTCAATATCACCCATGGGAAAAGCGCTTTTTTATTTGGAATGCGCCAACTCTTATTTGCGGTTATCGGCGTCGCCGTGATGCTGTTTATGATGAAATTTCCTTATCGCAACCTAAAAAAGGTAACTGTACCGGTTTTTTTAGCCGCACTCTTTTTTCTGGTTTTGGTCCTATTTATTGCGCCTTCTATCAAAGGGTCTAAACGCTGGATTACGTTGGGTTTCTTTGTATTTCAACCCTCGGAACTGGCTAAACTGTCGGTGATTATTTTATTGGCCCACTATATGTCGGAGTTGAAGAAAGGCGTCACCAATTTTTGGTTTGGCGTAATCATCCCCCTGCTGTTAGTGGGGTTGGTCTGCTTGTTGATTTTGCTCGAACCTGATTTGGGAACGGCGATTGTAATTTTTGGGACATTTATGATGATGCTTTTCGTAAGTGGTGCGAAAATCAGCCATATGTCAGTGCTAGGAGCCATTGGGTTGGCTTTGGGAACCCTGTTGGTGCTGATTGAGCCCTATCGGGCACAACGCCTGGTCGCTTTCATGAACCCTTGGAAAGATCCCCAAGGAGATGGCTGGCAGATTATTCAATCTTTATATGCCTTGGGTTCGGGAGGACCGTTTGGTTTAGGCCTCGGTATGGGCCGCCAAAAATTTGACTATTTGCCGGAAGCGCATACCGATTATATTTTTTCGATTCTTGGGGAAGAACTGGGTCTGTTGGGAACGATGACCGTCATCACGCTTTTTTTTCTATTGGCCTGGCGGGGCTACAAGATTGCGCTCGGGGTAAAAGAGCCCTTTGCCCGGTTGTTGGCGGCGGGAATCACATCCTATCTGATTTTTCAAGCCGTGCTCAATATCGGAGTAGTGACCTCATCGATTCCGGTAACCGGCATCACTTTACCTTTTCTGAGTTCCGGCGGATCTTCGTTAGTGGTTAGTCTATTCAGTGTGGGGATCCTGCTGAATATTTCCAAGTACGCGGAATAATATCCTTGAGAAAACAGGATTTGTCAGAAAATGCGCTTTAAAGATCTGTTCAAATACTCATCCGAATGAAGTCCTGCTTTACTCGGGACAAGTTGTTTGAGCCAAAGTCACAAGTTTTAAAATGATTGAATATGATAGCACTGCTCGGTAGTTTATAGTTTAGGGAAGCGCGTGTAGGAGGCAGTTCACAGAATGATGAAAGCTCGATCTCTAGTACAGGCTGAAGCGAATACCGTCGATCATTTAGAGATTATTGGCGGCCGGAAATTGGAAGGACATGTAAAAACGAGCGGCGCTAAAAATGCGGTTTTAAAATTGATGGTCGCATCGCTCCTGGCGAATAATCATTGCTTAATCCGCAATGTTCCCCGTATCAGTGATGTGGAGACGATGATTGGTGTTTTAAAAGGTTTAGGTGCCGAGGTAGCTTGGGAAGACGAGGATTCATTATTGATCACTCCTACACACGGACTAAGTTATGCGGCGCCGGATGAATTTGTCCGGGAGATGCGGGCTTCGGTACAAGTAATGGGCCCGCTTTTGACCCGGGTGGGAAGGGTAAAACTTTTTCAGCCCGGCGGGTGCGTCATCGGCCAGCGGCCCATCGATCTCCATTTAAAAGGATTTCAAGCTTTGGGTGCCGAGGTGATTGAGGAACACGGCTATGTTTTCGTGCAAGCCAAGAAGCTGAAGGGAACCGAGATTCATCTGGACTTTCCGAGCGTCGGGGCCACGGAAAATATTATGGCTGCGGCGATTTTGGCCGAGGGTACGACCGTGATTCGCAATGCAGCCAAGGAACCGGAGATTATTGAGGAACAGAATTTTTACAACCGGCTGGGAGCGCGAATCCGCGGCGCGGGAACCGACACCATCCGGATCGAGGGTGTCGCCCGCTTGAATGATCGTTTCATTGATTATATGGTCATTCCGGACCGGATCGAAGCCGGGACCTTCATGATTGCGGCAGCCATCACTGGCGGCGAAGTGACCATCGAAGAGATCATTCCGGAACATGTGGAGGCTCTGGCATCGAAACTGCGCGAAACCGGGGTTGATGTTGAGATTCGCGAGGAAGAGATTCGCATTAGTTCCCAGGGCAAGTTCAGAGCGGTGGATGTTACCGTACTGCCTCATCCCGGTTTTCCGACCGATTTGCAACCCCAGATGACCGCGTTGTTATCGATGGCCGAAGGAACCAGCGTTATTACAGAGAATGTCTTCAATAGCCGGTTCCGTTATGTGGACGAATTGATCCGGATGGGAGCCCTGATTCGGGTGGAGAGCCGCAGCGCCATCGTGAAAGGCGTTCCCAAACTCAGCGGCGCCTCTGTCTACGCGCCCGACCTGCGGGCAGGCGCGGCATTGGTCGTTGCCGGATTGGCGGCCGAAGGGCGCACCGTATTGGAAGGTTTACAATATTTGGACCGCGGTTATGAAAAGATGGAAGAAAAACTGTTGAACCTCGGAGCCGAGATTAAACGGATTTAAAGCTTTCCCTGTACGAGGGCCGAGACCTGAAACGTCAGGTCTTTTTGTTTTTCAGGATATGAAATGTAACGCTTGAAACATTGGATTTGGAAATTCAAATCTGGTATAATGAGAGAAAATCCAATCCCACCATGGAGGATTCTGATGTTATCGGATATCGAAATCGCACAGGCATGTTCGCTCAAGCCCATCCAGGCGATAGCCGACCGGGCCGGGATTGCCGAGGCTTATGTGGAGCCGCATGGGAAATATAAAGCGAAGATCAGCCTGGAACTGTTGCAGCAACTGCAAGATCGAGCCAATGGGAAATTAATTTATGTTACGGCGATCACCCCCACGCCGGCCGGCGAGGGAAAAACCACCACCGCCATCGGCTTGGCGCAAGCGTTCGGCCAGATTGAGCAGCCGGTATTGCTGTGTTTGCGCGAGCCCTCGCTCGGGCCGGTTTTTGGGGTCAAAGGCGGCGCCACGGGCGGCGGGTACTCGCAGATCCTGCCGATGGATGAGATTAATTTGCATTTTACCGGCGACATTCACGCCGTGACCGCCGCTCACAACCTGCTGGCGGCGCTGCTGGATAATCATCTGTATCAAGGCAATGCTCTGGGGATTGATCCAAAGCGGGTGGTTTGGCGGCGGGTCATGGACATCTCGGACCGGCAGCTCCGGAGCATTGTGGCGGGATTGGGCAACAAATCGGATGGCGTGGCCCGCGAGACCGGGTTTGATATCACGGTGGCCTCGGAGATCATGGCCATTCTTTGTTTGACCACGGGAATTCACGATCTGAAAGAACGCCTGGGACGGATCCTGGTAGCCTATACCTATGACAATCAGCCGGTTTATGCCCGGGATCTGAAAGCCACCGGCGCAATGGCGGTTTTGCTCAAGGAGGCCATCAAGCCGAATTTGGTCCAGACCATCGAGGGCCAGCCGGCCTTGGTCCATGGCGGTCCCTTTGCCAATATCGCGCATGGCAACAACTCGATTATCGCTACCCGTTTAGGGCTGAAACTTTCCAAATATGTCATTACCGAAGGCGGTTTCGCGTCGGACCTCGGTGCGGAAAAGTTCTTCGACATTGTATCGCGGGCGGCCGGCGTCAAGCCGGACACCGTGGTTCTGGTGGCCTCGGTTCGCGCCCTGAAGTTCCATGGCGGCGTCGCCAAGGAAGACTTATCCCGGGAAGACCTGGCTGCGTTGGAGCGGGGCTTCGTCAATCTGGAGCGGCATTACCGGAATCTCCACGAACTTTATCGGCTGCCGGTGGTGGTGGCGATTAATCGTTTCCCCAGCGACACTCCGGCCGAATTGGAATTCCTGGCTCAAAAATGCCAGGCTATCGGAGCCCGTTCCGCCATCTCGGAAGTGGTGGCCAAAGGGGGTCCGGGCGGGATCGAGCTGGCCCGGGCGGTATTGGATTCATTGGAAGAAGCGGCCGATTTTCAACCGCTCTATCCGTTGGAACTGCCGTTAAAAGAGAAGCTTGCGCTGGTAGCCACCAGGGTTTACGGAGCGGAGGGCGTAGCATACACCAGCCAGGCCGAACAGGCGCTGAAACGTCTGGAACAGCTGGGCTACGGAAATCTCCCGGTGTGCATCGCCAAGACCCAGATGTCGTTCTCGGACGATCCGGCCTTAAAAGGCGCGCCCAGCGGGTGGACCCTGACAGTGCGCGAGGTGCGGGTATTGGCGGGGGCCGGGTTTGTGGTGGCGATTGCCGGGACGATCCTGACCATGCCGGGCCTGCCGAAGGTTCCGGCGGCGGAACAGATTGATCTGGACGACGACGGCCGGATCCGGGGACTGTTTTAAAAGCCATGTGATAAAGTCCTCAAATTCGGAAATCACTCTTTCAAAGGATTAAAAATCGACTTTATCACTTGCTTCTCTGAGCTTTTGTGTTCACCCTGGCCTTCGGACAGGGTTTATCACAACGCTTCTAATCAGTTTAACATAAAATTCTTATCCTACAGCGGGGTGTTCGAGTGAAAACAGAAAAAGTGGCAATCCTGGATTGCGGGGGACAGTATACCAAGGTCATCGACAGAAAGGTACGGGAACTCTTGGTGCAATCGGATATTTTTCCGGTTGGAACGCCGCCGGAACGTCTCCGGGAGTATCAGGGGATCATCCTTTCCGGCGGTCCGGCCAGCGTCTGGAATGAACAAGCTTTGCATTACGATCCGGCTCTTTTGGATCTGGGTATTCCGGTCCTGGGAATCTGTTACGGCATGCAACTGATTAACCAACATTTCGGCGGCATGGTTGTGCCGGGATTACGGACTGAGTATGGAGAGACCGAGATTGAAGTGGATCCGGGCTGTCCGCTTTTTGATGGTTTGGAGCCCAAACAGGTGGTTCTGATGAGCCACGGCGATACCGTATCGGAGCTCGCTCCCGGTTTTCAGATTGCCGCCCGTTCCGGCGACGTCACCGCTGCCATCTATCATCCCGGGCTGAACATCTATGGCGTGCAATTCCATCCGGAAGTGGATCTGACGGTGCCCGGCAAAGCCATTCTGACCAACTTTCTGATGAAAATCTGCGGTTTGCACGGGACCTATGCTTTGGAAGACCGGATTCACACCGCCATCGAGAAGATCCGTGAGAAGGCCAAAGACCAAAAGGTGCTGGTCCTGGTCAGCGGCGGCGTGGATTCGGCGGTCAGCGCGGCTTTGCTTTTGAAGGCCCTGGATCCCGATAATGTCTATGCCATCCACATCGACCATGGCCTGATGCGGAAGAATGAGAGCGATATCGTTTGTGAAAACCTCAAAGCGCAAGGCTTAAAACATTTGATCCGCGAGAATGCGGCGGCGGACTTTTTCAATAGCGTGATCGAAGTCAATGGCAAAACCATCGGCCCTTTGACCCGGCTGGTCGATCCGGAAGAGAAACGGAACCTGATCGGCGAGGTCTTCATTCGGGTCGTCCGCCGCACCGCTGAGAGTCTAAAGCTGGACTTCGACCAAACCTTTTGGGCTCAGGGCACGCTCCGGCCGGATCTGATCGAGAGCGGCAACCCCGATGTCAGCGGCTATGCCCATAAGATTAAGACTCACCATAATGACGTGGATATCGTCCGCAGAGCCCGTGAGAAAGGGCTGGTCATCGAGACCAACTGGGACTGGCATAAGGACGAGGTCCGGCAGGTGGCGCGGGCGTTGGGCATCGAGGAGAGCATTGCCTCCCGGCAGCCTTTTCCTGGTCCCGGCTTGGCGGTGCGAATGATGTGCAACGATGCCACGGACCGGATCACCTCCGAGCAGCAAGCCAGAGTGGCGGAGTTGATGGCCGGATTCGATCCCGCCTACCATACCGAGGCGGTTCCCATCCGGACCGTCGGAGTCCAGGGCGACTGTCGCAGTCATCGTTTTCTGGCCTTGTCGTACGGCAAAGGAATCGAGTTGGAGTGGGACAAAGTCTATGCCATCGGTACCGGCCTGCCGAATCAGGTCGATTTCATCAACCGGGTGGCTTATGTTTTGAATAAAGAACGTTTGGACGGGCCGCTCCAATGTTATCCGCTGTACATCAATCCGGAAAGCGTCGATCTCTTGCGGGAGTTGGACGCCAGGGTGGTATCCAAGCTGAATACCAAACCCATCAGCCAGGTTTTTGCGGTGCTGCTGCCGGTGGGGATTACCAAAAAATATTCCGTGGCCATCCGCACCATCATCACCAATGATTTCATGACCGGCCGGCCGGCGGCTATCGGCAAGGATATCCTCCGCGAGACGGTCGCCGAGTTGACGCGGGAGATCGAACGCGACTTCCCCCAGATCGACCTGGTTCTCTACGACGTGACCAGCAAACCTCCGGCGACGGTGGAGTGGCAATAGAGCACCCCATCACGCGGCGGTTATTTCTGAAAGGAACCAAGTATCGGTTTCCAATGGAGTATTGAAAAGCCTTTCAATCGGAGCGATCCGGTTGAAAGGTTTTCGTTTCGATGAAAGCCGCCCGCTGGTGAAAGCGGCGGCTCGGAAGGGGAAGCTTGAGATGGAATATTTGCAATTAGGCAATGGCGAAATCCTGTTGATCCGCGAGGCTGAAAAGGAGGATGCTTCACGCATCGTCGATTACACCAATCAGGTGGGGAAGGAGACGGACAACCTGACGTTTGGCGAAGACGGCTATGGTATTTCCGCGGAAATGGAGGCCTCCTATATCGAGTCCTTTTCGAAAATCGACAACCGGTTGATGCTGTGCGCTTTCATCGATGGCAACCTGGTGGGACACTTATCGTTTACCGGAGGTGTGCGGCCCCGGACCAGGCATGCCGGAGAGTTCGGCATCACGGTCTTAAAGCAGCATTGGGGAAAAGGGATCGGAACCCAACTGTTGAATTATCTCATCGCCTGGGCCAAACAGGGTCGGATCATTCGCAAGATTAATTTGAAAGTACGCAGTGACAATCAGCGCGCCATCCGTTTATACCAAAAAGCGGGCTTTGTCGCGAGCGGCACTAATACTCGCGAGTTCTGCATCGCTGGGAAGTTTTACGATTCCGTTGCGATGGGGTTGGAAATCGATTGAGGTTGGCCACTCCCCGGCAACTCCCCGAGTAACCGAAGTAACTGCTTTGGTCATTCCCGTAACTCCTTGAGCGACCGAAGTAACTGCTTCGGTTATTCCAGTAACTCCTTGAGTGACTGAAACAACTGCTTTGGTCGTTCCAGTAACTCCTTGAGCGATTGAAGTAACTGCTTTGGTCGTTCCAGTAACTCCTTGAGTGACTGAAACAACTGCTTTGGTCGTTCCAGTAACTCCTTGAGCGATTGAAGTAACTGCTTTGGTCATTCTAGTAACTCCTTGAGCGATTGAAGTAACTGCTTTGGTCATTCCAGTAACTCCTTGAGCGATTGAAGTAACTGCTTTGGTCATTCCAGCAACTCCTTGAGCGACCGAAGTAACTGCTTTGGTCATTCCAGCAACTCCTTGAGTGACTGAAGCAACTGCTTTGGTCATTCAAGTAACTCCTTGAGCGACTGAAGCAACTGCTTCGGTCATTCCAGCAACTCCTTGAGCGACTGAAGCAACTGCTTCGGCCATTGAAACCCTCCTTTCGGAGACCTCCAGAGAATCGCCCGTCAATCATTTGCCTGTAACTTCCCGGTCCATCAGCGCATAGGATAAAAGAAGGTATGAAGCTAACCTGGGAGTGAACGGCTTTGGCAACGGATATCTATGTCGTCCAACCCGATGATACCATGGGGGGCATCGCGAATCGTTTTGGCTTCCCGGTATCCGAGATTTTGGAATTGAACCGGCTTTCTCCGCTTGAAAAATTAGTGGTCGGGCAAGCCATCTTAATTCCATTCCTGCCCAAAACCATTGAAAGCCTGGCTTATTTTCATTTGGCGGATGTAACGGATCTGGCGAATACCTTGGAAGAGATCGGTCAATTGGTTACCTATGGCGCGGTCTTTCAATTTTCGGTCGCGGCGGATGGGAGCATTGCCATTCCCGAAGGGGCCGATGTCGAAGGCACGGTCAGCCTCTTGCGGTCCTATAATATCCTGCCGCTCCTGGTCCTTACCAACCTGAGTCCGCAACGATTTGAACCGGCTTTGTTCAAGACGGCCGTCAGCAGTGAGCCCAATAAGGCCAAAACCATTGCAAACCTGGTTTCGCTATTGGAACGGTATGGGTTTGCCGGGGTCAATATCGATTTCGAAAACGTTTCTTCCGAGGATCGCGAGGCTTTTACCGCTTTTATCCGTGATCTCAAGCTGGTGCTGGAAGAGTGGAGTTATCTGGTGACGCTGGCTGTTCCGCCCAAAAATTCCGATACTCCGGATAATCCCGCTCATCTTGCCTATGATCTGCAAGCGCTGGGAAACTGGTCCGATTTCCTGTTTGTCATGGCCTACGACTGGGGATATGTCAAAGGACCCCCGGAAGCCGTGGCTCCGCTGAATAAGGTTCAAAAAGTCATGGCCTATCTAACCGGCAAAGTGCCAGCCTCCAAACTCATGCTGGGGATTCCGCTATACGGCTACGATTGGCAATTGCCTTACACCCCCGGCACAGCGGCGAGTGTCGTCAATCTGGTCAAAGCGATCGAACTGGCCCGCCGTTATCAGGCAGTCATTCAATATGACCCGGTCGCTCAGTCGCCCTATTTCAAGTATGTGGACACCGCCGGAAAAGAGCACATCGTTTGGTTCGAGGACGCCCGCTCCGTCACCGGTAAATACCAGTTGACCCGAGGGATCAATCTGAGAGGAGCCGGTTTTTGGAGCAGCAAAAACACCCCGTATGGCTTCCCGCAGAATTGGGTGATCTTTCAGGAAATGTTCCAACCCATGAAGGGAGCCATTCTGATTTAGTCTTGCCAGGCTTTATGGGCAGGAAGCTGTGAGGCGACGTTGAATTATTATCCTGTTACTATATATGTTGCAATTGTTGCAATCAGTTTTTGTACCTTCAAAATCATTGCAACATAATTCCGGAGGTTCATGTGGAAACCTTGCAAATCGCCTTGCACCGCTTTGAAATGGCGCAGTTTATCGGCGCCATCACCCGTTTTTTTGCCAGCCAGGGAATCCCACCGGCCATGATTGCCCCTTTCGCAGGCTACGATGAGCCCTTGGAATTCGGTCCGGCGGAAGAACGCGACTTGGCTGCGGAATTGCTTGAAGAAGGGCGCAGCTTGTATTTTCCATTCAGTGACACCAATACCGGCGAAGCGGTCCCGTGCGCCGATGGTCAGCGATACCGGTTTCCGGTGGTGGAGACGGATGAGACGGAGTTGAACTTCTGTGCGGCGGAACTGGAATCGATCGGGTTTTTGGTCGCGGTCGCCCGGGATGAATTACGGATCGAGCAAGCCGTCATGAGCGGGGGAGCGCTGTCCCCGGCGGAGCCGGCCGACTGGTCGGGGCTTGCTTTGGACGAAGCGATGGAACGGTTCATTCGGAAATTCATTGGGGAAGAATGAAGGGTCAAGAAAAAACCCCCGGCTTATCCGGGAGGTTCCAGAAACTGATTGCGGCATCGCTGGGGATGGGTGAGATCAGGAATGGTTCAACGCCAGCAGGCTCATGACCAAAATTCCCGTTTCCAGACTCCGGTCATCGAAATCAAACTCCGCGTTATGCAATCCGGGCGACCCGGTGCCGTTTCCCAATAGAAACATGGCTCCCTCGCGGCCTTCCAGGTAAAACGCGAAATCCTCACAGGTCATGTTGGGTTTTTCCAATGGCTGCCAAGCCTCTTCGGCGAGGTACCGCTGGACGGTCGCCCGGATCCGCTCAAAACCCGTCTCCGTGTTCAGGACGGGCAGGGAGTACTCTTTCTCATACTCCATTTCGGCGGTCGTTCCGCTTTCCGTGGCGATCGCCGCGATAATCCGTCGCATCTCCGCTTCGATCCGGTCGCCGGCGGCGGTACTTAAAAATCGGGTCGTGCCCCGGATGACGGCGCTGTCGGGAATGATGTTTTTGGATTCGCCGCCATGGATGGAACAGACAGAGAGGATCGAGCCGTCGACGGGATGGAGCCGCTGATGCAGTTCTTGGAATCGGGTGATGAGCGCGGCGGCAACTGGCAACGGGTTCAGGCCTTGCTCGGGCATAGCCCCGTGACAGCCCCGTCCGGTCAGCGTGATGCTGAACATGGCGCCGGCGGAAAAGAGCGGTCCGCTTCGGGCAGCGATATGACCGACTGGAAGGCCGGGCCAGTTATGGAGGGCATAAGCTGCCGCCGCACCGGCGCAAGCGCCCCGCCGGACCAACGTCTTGCCGCCACAGATCATCTCTTCGCCGGGTTGAAAGATGAAGCGGACCGCCACCGGGAGTTCGCTCCGGAACGCGTCGAGCACTCGGGCCGTCCCGACCAGGATCGCCGTATGGCCGTCATGGCCGCAAGCATGCATCGCTCCGGGAACTCGCGAACGATATGCGAGTCCGGTGGCTTCCTGAATCGGTAACCCATCGGTATCAGCCCGTAAACAGATCATTTTCGCGCCCGGTTTGGGAAGATCGGCGATCAGATCCGCCTCCAGCAGCGGCGGCTGGATGACCAGTGAGGTTTCTTGGAGCGCGGCGCGGATCTTTTGACGCGTCGCCTGAGTGGCCAGGCCGATCTCCGGTTCTTGATGGATCTGGCGGCGTAATGTGGTGATCTCCGGCAGAATCGACCGGATTTTGTCTTGGATAGCGCGGAGTAATAATTCATCCATGATCGTATCGTCTCCAGGCTGCTAAAATTAAGAATGATGAAGCTTAGCCAGACCTCCGGTGGAGGTTTCGCGATAGGAGCATTTCAAGTCGGTGCCCGTCTCCATCATGGTCCGTACGACGTCATCGAAGGAGATGCGGTGTTCGCCGCCGGCCAGCAAGGCGTATTTTGCCGAATCCAAGGCCCGGGCGGCGGCAAAAGCGTTCCGCTCAATGCAGGGAATTTGCACCATGCCGGATACTGGATCGCAAGTCAATCCCAGATGGTGTTCGAAGCCAGTCTCCGCCGCATATTCAATTTCACGAACCCCGCCGCCCAGCAGCTGGGCAGCAGCTCCTGCCGCCATGGCGCAAGCGGTACCGATCTCTCCTTGACAGCCTACCGCGGCGCCGGAGATGGAGCCGTTCGTTTTGACCAGATTGCCGATGAGTCCGGCGGTGGCCAGCGCTTTGAGGATGGATTTATCGGAGCAGTGCCGGATCTCCTGCAAATAATAGAGCACTGCCGGCAATACACCGCAGGAACCGCAGGTCGGCGCGGCGACAATCTGTCCTCCGGCGGCATTCTCTTCTGAGACCGCCAGGGCGTAGGAGAATATTTTAGCGGTTTGTTGCAGAAAACCGTTTCGTTTGCTCTTGCGATAGAAAGAGGGACTTTTTCGTTCCAGCCGCAATATTCCCGGCAGCACGCCCTCAGTATTTAAACCCCGTTCCACCGCCTGACGCATTGCCTGCCAAACTTCTTGCAGATACTCCCAGATGGAATCGGATTCCCGGTCGGCGACATATTGCCAGAGCGGTTGGGCGTTTCCTTCCGCCCACTGGACCAATTCAGCCATCGTCTGCAGTTCGTAAAGGTCCTTGGTCATGAGACTAGAAGTTTCGTCCTGCAGAGCGCCTCCGCCGATGCTGTAGACCCGCCAAGCGTGGATAACCGCGCCAAGCGGGTCAAAAGCTTCAAACTCCATCCCGTTGGGATGGAGTGGCAAGAACTCATCAGGTTTCCAGACAAATTCAACATTTTTCGGAGCGAAGGTCTCGCGGATGGCTTGGTCCGTCAGATGCCCCGCTCCGGTGGCGGCCAAACTGCCGTATAACGTGACGCGGTATCGGGCGGCCTCGGGTGTGTTTTTATAAAATGACTCGGCCGCTTTTTTGGGCGCCATGGTGTGGCTGGCCGAAGGGCCGATGCCGATGCGATATAGTTCGCGGAGGGATTCCATACAATAGCTCCTCTATCAGTCTCAGAATGCTTGAGTCGAAAAATTATCGGTTCGTCCGACCGGGAAAGGGGAGGTACGCGATTTTATGCCGATGACAATATCTTTCCCGAAAACTACGATTGGGAAACCGCTGAACCGGATTCGCGAACCTCATGCCGAAACATGAGTAAACTCTCCCGCACCAAAGTCTCCTGGATTTCGGAGGAAGACAGATCCTGGTTCAGTGTCAGACTCATGGAGAGCCGGTTGGAAAAATAGAAGAATGCCAAGGCCGATAAGGTATAGATGAACGTCTCAAACGAGACTTCCAAAGAATAGATGCCTTGTTCCTGGCCTTTGTTGTACAGTTTCCTCAGGTGCTGGAAGGTCTTGTTGCGCAGGCCTTTCAAGACCGGCAGATGCGCTCCTCCCTCCAGATTTTCCCAGGCGATCAAACGCCAGAACTCCGGATGGCTCTGATGAAACAGGAAATAGTGACGGAGCAAGATCTCCGCCAGGTGGGGAATGTCCGCCTCCAATAAGGCCAGGAAAGACTCTTCACTGTTCATGATGCTTTCATAGCAATCCTTCAATACCTCGGCAAATAGATTCTCTTTATTGACAAAATAAGCATAAATGCGTTGCTTATTCACCCCGGCCCGGCCGGAGATGTCATCCACGGTGGTGCCGTGAAACCCTTTGGCGGAGAATTCCTGTCTGGCGGCTGCCAGGATCTTCGATTTGGTTTCCAACGCTCGCTTTTGCATCGAATCATTCCTTTAGCCATGTATTCAGATGAGCGGCAATAAACTCATCATCATTCAAATGGGGATACCAACGGTAAACACGGTCGATCTCCTCGGATTGGCCGGGGGAGAGGACCTCTTTCGGATTCAGGCACCAGGTTCCGGGCAATAATCCTTGACGGCGCAGCACTTCATGGATGCCCGGGATGCAACCGGCAAAGGCATGGGAAGGGTCAAAGAATGCCGCATTGCTATCGGTAATTTGGGCCCCCAGGGTCAGCAGCTCCGCTGGGATAGGCTGTCCGGTGTCGACCAAGGCATGAATTTGATCCAGGAGCTCAACGGCTTTCTTGGTCCAGACGGCCCAGTGTCCCAACAAACCGCCGACGATCCGAACGGCTTTGGTACCCGCCGTAGTGTTAATCCGGTATTCAGTCAAAAGATCAATCACGATATTATCATCATTCCCGGTATACAGGAGAATGTCGTGCTCCCGGCCGGCCTCACAGACCGCCCGGACCACATCGAAAGTCTGATAACGGTTGAAAGGAGCCATTTTAATGGCCAGTACATTGTCGATCGTTGCGAACTCCCGCCAGAACTCATAGGGTAAAACTCTTCCGCCTACCGAAGGCTGAAGATAAAAGCCAATGACGGGCATAATTTGAGCGATCTCCCGGCAATGCTGAATTAATCCGGGGACATCATCCTTGGCCAATGCCGCCAGACTTAATAGACAGGCATGATAACCAGTCTCCCGCGCAAAGCTGGCTTCCGCGAGAGCCTGTTGGGTTTTCCCACATACCCCGGCCACTTTTAGGATCGCTTTTCCTTGGGCGGCCGAATAAGAATCGATTGTCTCTGACGCCAACTTTAAGACGGGCTGAAATAAATCGATCCCCGGTTCGCGGATCTCAAACTGGGTGGAATGGACTCCCACTGCGACGCCGCCTACTCCGGCATCGATATAATAGCGGATGATCGCTTTTTGATAACGCGGTGCGAATTTTCGATCCGCATCCAGCGCCAAGGGGAGCGCGGGTATGACGACGCCCCGTTTTATTTTTTCCCGAATGACGGCAGGAATCTCGCCAATTTTCATCACCTTAAAACCTCCCGTTATTCGTGTCGAAATGAGTCGGTTTGTTTAAGCCGCGGCCACCCAGCATCAACCAGTGAGCAGTCCAGGTCAGCATCTGCTGTAAAGAGACGGTGGGATAACCGAAATGCTTCGCCGATTTGGCGGAGTTGGCCAACAAGGCATATGAACCGTCGTTTCCGCTATAAGTTACTTTCTTTCCCATGATTTGAGCCATTATATCGGCGGCATAACGGACTGGAATCGATTCCGGTCCGGTGATATTAAAGACATTGGCTGGGGAGGTACAGTACTCCAGGCATAATAAGGCTTGGTTACAGGCATCTCCTTGCCAAATAGCATTAAAATGGCTCACACTCAGGTCAACCGGTTTCTCTTCCCAAATTTTTCTTCCTATATCATACAAGACACCGTAGCGTAAATCAATCGCATAATTTAAACGGTACAGACAAAGCGGGGTACCGTAGAGCTTACTGAAATGTCCGAAAATTCGCTCCCGCCCCAAGCAGGACTGGGCATATTCTCCCAGCGGGTTGGTGGAATCGGTTTCTGAACAACCGCCGGAAGTGACGGGAACCAAGGGATAAACATTGCCGGTTGAGAAAACCACAATTCGGCTGGCCGTAAAATGTTCGGCAACAATGTGCGGGACTAAGGTGTTAATGGCCCAAGTTAATTCTTCGTTTCCGTCCGTCCCAAATTTCCTGCCAACCATAAAAATTATGTTTTTAATCCTAGGCAATTCTGCGACAGCTTGGCGATCCAGAAGATCGCAGGAGATTGTTTCAATGCCGAGTTGGTTCAGTTTTTTCCGGGTGTCAGGGTCACTGAAACGAGCAACGCCGATTACTTTTTTGGAGACGCCCGCGGCTTTGATCGCATTGATCGCCACAGCGCCGAGGGAAGCCCCCATCTTTCCTCCAATTCCAAGGATCATGATATCGCCGTCCAAGCGACGCATCATTTCCGTAAGTTGAGGAGAAGGAGTTCCTAATACCTCATCAAGCTGTTCTTCGTTTGAAATCAATTCCGGTAAAATCATCCACAACACTTCCTTTTCTAAAACCAAATGGTTAGTTACATTTTAACAGAGCCATTGGCCTCTGTCAAATTGTAAAAACAAGAAAGTATTTTATGCTGCGGATTTTGAAAAAAGTATTGTGTTTGGTTAGTGTATCGTTATGAGACGGGCTTTAACGATTCAAGTTGATTTACGAACCCTAGAAAATCTTCATAGGTTCCTTGATAAGTCGTTTGGATGGGTTCATCGTTGCGATGAATTAAATGATCGGTAATTAAATAGGTCTCCATTCCTGTGGTCAATGCCACCAGATCCTCTTGGACGTCATTTCCGACCATTAAACACTGTTCGGGTTGTTTATTAATCTCTCGGAGGACCTCTTGATAAAAATGAGGTTGCGGTTTGCAATAATGATTTCGTTCGTAAGATGTAATATAAGGAAAGTCGCTTGGCTCGAAACCTGCCCAGCGAATACGATGGTAGATGGCTTCTTTGGGAAAAAGCGGATTGGTGGCAATGATTAAATTATAACCTTTTTCTCTTAATCGACAAACCGCCTCATGCATGACAGAGGATTTTAAGACTGATTCTTGCGTTTTTAAGAAACCGCCGTCATAAAATTCGGAGAATCGTTGCTGAAAAACGGCAAGATCACCGTCGATAAGTTGGCTGAATTTCTCCATGAACACGACTTCGTTGGTCCGTTCTTCAACATTTTTAACCATGGCTTCGGTAGCAGTCCAAATACATTTCACTAATTTCTCTGGATCCATTAAGTCTCTGAAAGAACTTCTCATTTCCGCAAAGTAAATTTTAATAAATTTTTCTAAATCAAGCGGCAAAAGCGTTCCATCTAAATCGAATAGAATTGTATCCAACATAATGTTTTTCAACTCCCGTTTTTTGAGTTTTGGCACATATAAGTATCATCATAAAGGATTTGCGATGAATAAGTCAAATCGATGCTCCGAATCCTATTTGGCAGGAAAGCTTAATATGTAGAAATTAGAACCGAGCGATTTAACCTGGCAATGATTTTTATAAAAATCAAATAAATTCGGTATTAACAAAAAAAAGCCCCCTGTCTTTGAAGGGAGCTTAATTTCAAACCTATCAAGTTAAGCTTACCAGTTGAAAAATGTTTTTATCTGTTGAGTAACTTTTTCTGGCGTGAAACCAAACTCTTCTGCTAATTGTTCGGCAGGGCCGCTTTTCCCGAAATGATCCATACCGATGACCAATCCATTGATTCCGGTTAGTTGATACCAGCCGGAGCTGACGCCGGCTTCCAACGCAACCCGAGGCACATCTTCGCCCAGAATTGCTTGAATATAAGACGCTTCTTGAGCCAAAAACAATTCTAGGCATGGAACGGAAACGACTCGAACGGCTTTATCCGTTTGACTCAAAGTATCGGCTACGGCTACAGCGAGTGACACTTCGCTGCCCGAAGCGAGGATAATTAAATCTGGTTGATTGTGTGTGGCCTCACGTAAAATGTATGCGCCATGCTGAAAACCATCCCCTGAGGTCCCAGCTAGGGTTGGTAGTTTTTGGCGAGTTAAAATCAAAGCAGTTGGCCCGCTTGTTCGTTTTAACGCATGCAGCCAAGCCCAAGCTGTTTCATTGGCATCGGCGGGACGAATTGCCTCAAATCCGGGGATAATTCTTAGTGATTGGAGTTGCTCGACAGGTTGATGAGTGGGTCCGTCTTCCCCAACGTAGAATGAATCATGGGTTAAAACATAAATGACCGGTTCTCTCATTAAGGATGCTAAGCGAAGTGAATGCCGCATATAATCGACGAAGACTAGGAAAGTCGATCCGTATACGCGTAAACCGCCATGCAAGGATAAACCATTTAGGATGCCGGCCATGCCGTGTTCACGTACTCCGAAGTGCAGGTTCTTTCCGTAATATTCGCCCTTTTTGATATCTGAAGCTCCCTGAATATAGGTCTTTGTCGAAGGAGCCAGGTCGGCCGAACCACCGATTAATTCCGGAATTTTGGCAGCCAATGCATTAAGAATTTTTCCGCCGCAATCCCGGGTGGCAAAGGCAGTACCCACTTCGTAATGGGGCAGGATGGATTCCAGATCGTCCGGGAGTTCCCTGCGCATCACCCGATCCCATTCTCGTCGTAATTCCGGGAAACGCTCGGACCATGCCGCGAATTTTTCCTCCCAAGCGGTATAATTTCGCTGCCAAAGCATCCTTTGTTCCGTAAAGTAGCAATTAACTTCCTCCGGAACATAAAAATCCTGCTCTGGTAGACCGAGAGTCCGTTTTAAGGTGTAAACGTTATCTTTCCCTAGCGGTGTTCCATGGGCTTCCGGGTCGTTCTCCCGCGGACTTCCCTTGCCAATGACTGTCTTTGCGATTATCAATGTTGGCCGTTCCCGGTCTGCTTTTGCTGCTTCAAACGCGGCTCGGATTTCATCAGGTTGATGGCCGTCAATCTTCAGGACCTGCCATCCGTAAGCCAGGTAACGTTCGGCGACATTTTCATTAAAGGCGATTTCCGTCGAACCTTCGATAGAAATGCTGTTATCGTCGTAGATGACAATTAGTTTCCCCAACCCCAAATCACCGGCCAATGACGAGGCTTCCGAGGAGATTCCTTCCATCATGCAGCCGTCTCCGGCAATTGCATAAGTATAATGATTCATAACCTCAAAACCCGGCTGGTTGAACCGCTCTGCTAGGATTCGCTCGGCAAGAGCCATTCCAACGGCATTGGCTATTCCTTGTCCAAGTGGCCCGGTGGTTGTCTCCACGCCAGGAACATGCCAAAATTCGGGATGGCCTGGCGTTTTAGAGCCGAGTTTCCGGAATTGCTTGAGGTCTTCCAAGGAGAGGTCATAACCGGATAAGTGTAGCACACTATAAAGTAAGGCTGAACCATGTCCAGCAGATAGGACAAAACGGTCGCGATTGGGCCAATCCGGCACGGTTGGATGATGATTAAGAATTTCGCCGTATAGAACGGCAGCAATATCAGCGGTTCCGAGCGGCATACCCGGGTGGCCGGATTTGGCGTTTTCGACCATATCTGCGGCTAACCCCCGAATGGTATTGGCAACAAGATGAATCATGTTAAACTCCTTTCTTTATAATAGAATATGGGATAGTTTAGTAAGTTTAAGGCTACGAAAAGCTATAAAAAATATCATTTCAAAATATATCCAGGTAATATTATATTAAAGAAAGAAAATCTCGGGGGATTGGAGCTGTCAGTTTAATGCGGTCTCCCGTCCGAGGGTGGATGAAACGGAGCCGGACGGCATGCAAGGCGGGCCGGTCAATTTTTGGGTCCGGCCTTCCGTATAATGCATCTCCCCGGAGAGGGAGACCGATATGACTTAAATGTACCCGAATCTGATGAGTCCGGCCAGAATGAAGTTTAACGGCCATCAAGGCACCGGACGGGTAAATTCGTAAAACTCGCCAAACCGTCCGGGCTGTTTTACCATTTGCGGCAATTTGCCGTTTCATGACGTATTTAGTTTCTTGAACTGGCAGAGTGATAAGCGCACTTTTTCGAGTTGGTCTGCCGGAGCATACTGCCAAATAGAGCCGATGCAGTCGATCATTCTCAAGTTGACTGGCTAGTTGCTGGTGCGCCCAGGAACTTTTTGCTACCAGGACCAATCCTGATGTGGTTTTATCAAGGCGGTGGATGGGATGGAAAGATGCAGTTTCATTAAGGCTTAACCAATAGCCGACTAAAGCATTGGCCAGCGTTCCCGTTTTTTGATTCCGAACCGGATGAACCAGTTGTCCCGCAGGCTTATTAACGACAATTACGTCAGGATCCTCGTAGATGACTTCAAGCGGCAGAATCTCGGGTTGAATCGTTTGGGATCGAGGCGTCAATACAATACATAATTGCTCTCCTCCCAAGAAACGATAGGAGGTTTTTACCGGTATCCCATTAATGAATATGCCGTTTGTCCGTTTTAAGCTACGGATGAATCCGCGCGACAAGCGAAGAGTTGTTTTGAGGTAAGATTCAACCGTTTTACCAGTCCAACAAAACGGTATTTCTCGTGTGAGTGGCGGAACAGTCGTGGACATGAACCCAATCCTTTTTTATCAATTGTAAAATAAAAAGATCTCCGGGTCAAGCCGTGACTGAGGTATAAAATAAGGGGGATAAAATCCCCCTTACGTTAAGTACAGAACTTACTGTTGGTTGCCAAAATTAAAGCTGTTTGCCTTGTACTGACTCTGAAGTTGGTTTTGATTTTGGGTGTTATAGCTACCCGCACTCAAACCCGCTTGAAAGCCGGCTTTGACATCAGCGTACGTCTGTTCCGCCAGAGTTCTTTCAGCAGCCTCAATCATCCGGCGAACCATATTTCCTCCGATAGCACCAGTCTCTCGAGAAGCTACATAGCCCCAGTAACCACCCTGAACTTTCGAAAGATCGATGTTTAACTCGTTAGCGATCTCGTATTTAAAACGATCCAGAGCCGGGCTCGCGGCTTGTACGAGATAGCTGTTGGATTTTTGTCCAGTACCCATGTGTGTTTTCACCTCCTCGGGAATTAGCTTCCCCCATCAAACCGCAGCTATGTAGTATGATTTTTGGAAGTATCGGAAAAATCCTGATAAGAAGGCTTTTTATCTGGAAATGCCGCTGCGTCAAAACTGCGGTGGCTTTCTTCGAGACTCTTTTGAAAGATATAGGATTGGGCCGCTTCCAACATTACTCGTGAAAGTTCGCCGCCAAGCTTACCGAGAAAATAGGGCGGTAAATTCCATAGTTCGGACTCATAGCGGTGCATTTGGTCCCGTCCAAGCGAAAAACGCATTTTTTTTGCTGCATAATGCCTCTTCATTTATCCCATCCTTCTGATATGATAGTTTTCTCTGAGTACTAAGGGTGCTCAAGATCATTTTTCACAACAATATTCCGGTTTATTTTGAAAATCATTGACAAAGCAGACGCACGGATGGTAAAAATTTTTTATTACCGCAGATTCCGTGGGAATCATTGACTTTTCAAAAATTAACCTATATAATAATCGAAGGTGATTTTGGTGAAGGTTGGTATAGGCTCAATCCGCGAGATACGTGGGGGAGCAGTTTCCTTTGAAGGTTCGTTAGCAATTGATTTTGGGCAACTCGGTATTGATGTTGTCGGTCCTGTAAATGTCAGAGGAACGGTGACGAATACCGGGGAAGGTTTTTTAGTGCAGGCTTCGGTGGATTTGGAATACCGGGCCGATTGTGCACGGTGTTTGGAACCCATCACCAGACAGGAGACCGTTCTCATCAGCGAGGAATTTACTTCCGACCGCGAATCAGCCGATACCGGAACACTCTTTTATTTTAGCGGTGATTTTATCGTTTTGGATGAGTGTATTCGTGAACAAGTCATGCTGTCCATTCCAATGAAAATCCTTTGTTCCGATGATTGTCGAGGGATTTGCCCGGAATGTGGTAGAAATTTAAATCAGGGACCATGTTCTTGTCTCCCGCCCAATTCGAATCCGCAATTATCCAAATTAAAAACATTGTTATCCACAGAAGGAGGTGGAACGAATGGCAAATCCTAAGAATAGGACCTCCCGGACCCGTAAGCGTTTACGACGTGCCAACTTAAAAATGACCGCACCGCAGATTGGTACTTGTCCGCAATGTCATGAATCCAAACTGCCGCATACAGTTTGCAGCAATTGTGGTTATTATAAAGGCCGGGAAGTAATTGCTCAAAGTTAAGGCATTAACAAGGAATTAAGGTCGTTTCGGCCTTAATTTTTTACTGTCAAAAATTGGCTTGACTTTTTTGCCTTTTTGGCTATACTACTCTTGAGAGATTCACATTTATATCTTAATTTTTATCCAGGATCTAAGGGGTGTGACAGTTGCGAATTGCTGTTGACGCCATGGGGGGCGATTTTGCTCCGCGGGAAATCGTGGCTGGGGCGGTCGAAGCCTGTCGCGAACTTGAAGCTGATTTATTGTTGGTCGGCAGGGAAACTGAAGTGCGGAATGAATTGAAGCACCACGCGACGGCTGGTCTGAAACTAGAGATTGTCCCGGCGACGGAAGTGATTGTTATGGATGAACACCCCGCTACCGCCGTAAAACGGAAAAAAGATTCATCGCTGGTAGTCGCCAATCGGCTAGTGAAGGAAGGAACTGCCACGGCAGTGATATCAGCGGGCAATACCGGAGCGGCGATGGCTGCTTCTTTACTCACCTTGGGACGTACTCCGGGAATCGATCGTCCGGCAATCGCCTCGCCGATGCCGACCCGGACCGGAGTCAGCGTTTTATTGGATGCCGGAGCCAATGCGGATTGCGAACCGGAATATCTGCTCCAGTTTGCGATGATGGGGTCGATTTATGCCGAAAAAGTCTTGGGCGTTAAGAATCCACGAATCGGCTTGTTAAGCATTGGGGAGGAAGCAACCAAAGGAAATAAACTAACCTTGGCCGCCCACCAACTTTTAGCGGAAAGTAAATTAAATTTTATTGGTAACATCGAAGGACGCGACGTTCATCGCGGCGCATGCGATGTGATTGTTTGCGACGGCTTTATTGGAAACATCGTACTCAAACTCTCCGAAGGACTAGCCTCCGTTTTAATGAGTCAGATCAAAGAAGCGCTTTCCGCCAATCTCATGTCGTCCCTTGGTGCTGCCTTAATTAAAAAATCCTTATATAAAATGAAATCGCGCCTGGATTATACTGAGTATGGCGGAGCCCCATTATTGGGCCTAAACGGAGTTAGCCTCATCAGTCATGGCAGTTCGAATGCCAAGGCGGTTAAAAACGCTGTGAGAGCCGCTCAAAAAGCGGTGCATGAGTCAGTTATTCAAAAGATCGCCGACGCAGTACAAACTTATTAAGAAATCTGCAGAGGAGCACTCATGACCAATATCGCTTTCTTGTTTCCCGGACAAGGTTCGCAATACGTCGGTATGGGAAAAGAATTTTACGAAAACTTTCCACAAGCCAAGGCTGTTTTTGACGAGGCCGACCAGGTTCTGGGAAGAAAAATATCCGAACTCTGTTTCGCTGGCCCAGAAGAGGCGCTGAAAGATACTCGGAACGCTCAACCGGCTATTTTCACAGTGAGTATCGCAGCATGGAAAGTCTTGACCGCGGAAGGCATTCGGGCTGACTATGTTGCCGGGCACAGTCTGGGAGAATACAGTGCTTTGGTAGCTTCAGGCGCGTTGACGTTTGCAGAAGCGTTATGTTTGCTCAATCGCCGGGCTCAATTCATGGCCGGAGCCGATCCTGACCATAAGGGAACGATGGCTGCGGTGTTAGGAATTGACCGGGCCAGTTTGATGCCGCTTTTGAGCGAAGCCGCTTCGTTTGGCAGAGTGGAAGCAGCGAATTATAATTGCCCCGGACAGATTGTCATTTCGGGAGAAAAAACTGGCATAGCCAAAGCACAAGAAGCAATTGCTGCCCAAGGCGGTCGGATGATTCCTTTGGCGGTAAGCGGTCCTTTTCATTCCAGTCTAATGCGGCCGGCCGCTGAAGCATTCCGTCCCGAATTAGAAGCCTGCCATTGGAAGGACCCGGCTATTCCTTTGATTGCGAACGTTTCCGCACGCCCCGTTTTAGCTTTCGATATGGCCGACAGCCTCTATCGGCAGATTTTTTCTGCGGTGCTTTGGGAAGACACCCTCCGTTTCTTAGCTGAAAAGGCGATCACGACGTATATCGAAATCGGCCCGGGGAAAGTCTTGACCGGATTGACCAAAAAAACGCTGAAAGATGTGACTTTATTGGGTTGTGAGGATCCGGGGTCACTGAAAAAAGCACTTGCAATTTTAAAGGAGGTCTAGTAATATGAGATTAGCGCGGGAAGTGGCAATAGTTACCGGCGCTGCCAGGGGAATTGGCAAATCCATTGCACTGGCTCTCGTTCGTGAAGGCGCGATCGTTGTCATATCTGATATCAATGAAGAGATCCACCAAGTGGCCGAGGAGATTAATCGTTCCGGAGGTCAGGCTGTAGCCGTCGTGGGCAATGTCACCAAGATGGCGGATTGTGAAACTCTGGTGGATACGGCGGTCAAGCAATTCGGCAAAATCGATATTCTGGTGAATAACGCCGGAATAACCAAGGATAATTTACTCCTCCGGATGAGCGAGGAGGATTGGGACGCGGTGCTAACGATCAATCTCAAAGGCACGTTCCTATGCACCAAAGCCGCAATCAAACCGATGATGAAGCAACGTTCGGGAAAGATCATCAATATTGCCTCAGTGATCGGCCAGATGGGGAATCCCGGTCAGGCCAATTATGCCGCTTCAAAAGGCGGAGTTATCGCCTTTACCAAGACCATGGCCAAAGAGTTGGGTTCGCGTAATATCCGGGTCAATGCTATCGCCCCTGGTTTCATCGAATCCAAAATGACTGAGGTTCTTTCGGAAGAAGCGAAAGCCAATCTGACGCGGCTGATTCCTTTGGGAACTCTGGGAAAACCTGATTACGTGGCTGAGGCCGTTGTATTTTTGGCTTCACCGGCGGCTTGTTACACGACTGGACAGGTCTTGAATGTCGACGGGGGTATGGTAATGTAATTTAGCGGGAAGAATATCTTTGTTTTGATATAAAACCAATTCTAACCAACCCAGTGGAAGGAGGTGAAGTGGTTGGATATCTTTGCAAAAGTAAAAGAAATCGTCGTTGAACAATTAGGTGTTGATGAAGAAGAAGTTTCTGAACAGGCTTCTTTTGTTGATGATTTAGGTGCAGATTCATTGGATATCGTCGAGCTGGTGATGGCTCTGGAAGAGGAATTCGACTTGGAAATACCCGATGAAGATGCCGAAAAGATTACTACTGTCGGTGATGCAGTAAACTACATTAAGGAAAACGGTCAGTAAGCACCAGAGAGTCTCGTTCCGACGGGACTCTCTTCATATCGCGATATCTTCAGCTTATTGAAGCCTCTGAGCTTGGTGTAGCAAACTCCCTAACAAGGAGGGAAACTATGAAAAAACGTGTCGTAATCACCGGTTTGGGTATTGTGGCCGCCGGCGGAATTGGAATGAAGCGCTTTTGGCAGTCGATGATCGAGGGAGTGTCCGGCGTTGACTATGTAACTGCTTTCGATACGACCGATTATGATGTAAAAATCGGAGCGGAAGTCAAAAATTTCGACCCGGCTCAGTTTTTAGAGAAAAAAGAGCTGAAACGGACCGACCGCGTGGTTCAATTTGCGGTCGCCGCCGCGAAAATGGCGCTTGAAGATTCCGGGTTGGCGATTGACAATCAAAATGCCGGAGACATTGGTGTGATTATCGGTTCGGGGATCGGTGGAATCAAAACCTTTGAGGAGCAGACTCGGATTTACTTGGAAAAAGGTCCGGGTCGGGTAAGTCCGTTCTTTATTCCGATGATCATTCCTGACATGCCTTCAGGATATGTTTCGATTGTTACCGGGGCGAAGGGCCCTAATCACTCGGCGGTGACCGCCTGCGCTTCGGCCGCCCATTCCATCGGAGATTCTTTTCGAATCATCCAGCATGGTCATGCTAAAGTGATGATCACCGGCGGCGCCGAAGCAGCCATTACCGGATTGGCCTATGCCGGTTTTACATCAGCAGGGGCATTATCCACCCGCAATGATGATCCTGCCGGAGCGAGTCGTCCTTTTGATCTGACTCGGGATGGTTTTGTCATGGGTGAAGGGGCGGGAATCATTATTCTCGAAGAATGGGAGCATGCGGTAAAACGCGGCGCCAAAATCTACGCTGAACTTGTCGGCTTTGGTGAGACCGGGGATGCTTACCACATGACCGCTCCCGAACCGGAAGGAAACGGGGCCGCGCAGGCAATGGCCCTGGCGCTGGCCGACGCCGGAATAATTCCGGAACAGGTTTCATATATTAATGCCCACGGGACTTCCACCCCTCCGAATGATCGCATTGAAAGCAAAGCCATCAAACGCATTTTTGGAGACCATGCCGCCAAATTGGCGGTGAGTTCCACCAAATCCATGACCGGCCATTTGCTCGGTGCCGCAGCGGGAATCGAAGCTATTATTTCCTGTTTGGCCATACGGGATGGATTGATTCCACCGACCATCAATTATCGGACCCCTGATCCGGAATGTGATCTGGATTATGTTCCAAATCAGGCCCGAAAGGCAGACTTGGAATATGTGTTGTCCAATTCATTGGGATTCGGTGGCCACAATGCTTGCCTGGCCTTTAAAAAAGTGAATGATTAAGAAAGACTCAACTAAAAAGACAATCCCGGCAATGCCGGCATCGGCAATTCACGAAATGGCGGCACGGTTTCATTTTCAACCAGAGCATGGGGCACTTTTTCTTGAAGCTGCCACCCATTCTTCCTATGCCAACGAGCACCATATCGCCAGCAACGAGCGGTTGGAGTTTTTAGGCGATAGTGTGCTTTCGATTATTGTCTGCCGCTATCTGTTGTTCCGTTTTCCAAAGCATAATGAAGGACAGCTAGCGAAATTAAAGGCGATCATTGTCAGCGCCAATGTGTTGGCCCAGTTTTCATTGGACTTGAATTTGGACCGTTTTCTCTTGTTGGGCGAAGGCGAGCGGCGCAGCAATGGCCGGGCCAAGGTCAACATTCTGGCGGATCTCTTCGAAGCTTTTTTGGGAGCGTATTATTTAACCTTTGGTTTGGAAAAAACGATCGAACTCATCATGCCGCTTATCGAAGCGGTAACACCGGAGATTATCCGGAAATACGAGGCCATTGATGCCAAAACCACCTTGCAGGAGTTCACCCAAGCGCGGGGCTTTAAACCCTTGTACCGGCTGATCCAAGAGGAAGGACCGGCCCATGAAAAAACTTTCACAGTGGAACTGCTGTTGAATGAAACGGTTATCGGAACCGGGCGTGGCCGCAGCATCAAAGAGGCGGAGAACCACGCGGCTCAAGCCGGCATTCAATATCTTAAACAGCAATGGGATTAGCGGTCAATTCCTACGATGCCGACTTTACTCGAACTCGATAGGGATACCAAAACTTAATTGCATTAAAAGCCATGTGATAAAGTCTCTCGAAACGGAAATCAGTTCATAAAAAGATTTAAAACGACTTTATCACTTGCTTCAGGCAATCGCTGTGACCCTTCCGGCTTTTAGCCGGGTTTATCACAGCTCTTTTAAAAGCGTTATGATAAACCCTGTCCGAAGGCCAGGGTGAACACAAAAGCTCAGAAAAGCAAGTGATAAAGTCGTTTATAAACCTTTTTGCCTTCTAATTTCCGATTCAAAAGACTTTATCACATGGCTTTTAATGTCTAACGGTGGCTGGATTAGTTTCCAGCCATTTTTCTTTTATCAACTTTTCTTTGTAGATATCTTTCCAAGGAATATCCTGGACAACCCGCTCATATAAATTATTTTAAGATGAAAAAGGGGGGTATTCAGGGTGAATCAGCTGCTTGACCTGTCGTTAATTTCCCGGATACGGACCGGACAAGATACTCAAGCCAAAGAAGAATTGGTTAAAAAATATTTGCCGATGGTTCGGCATATTGTTAAAATCCAAAGTCCATCGTTTAATGAATTTGAAGATTACTTTCAGGAAGGCTCCATCGGCCTTTTGAAAGCCATCGATGAATATGACCCGGATAACTATCCCATTAAATTTAGTACCTTTGCTTATATTTGTATACTGCGCCGGATTTATAATCTTATCAAGCAATCCATGAGCAAGAAAGCAATTTTTTCGGCCAAAGCCCTGTCGCTGAATATTCAGTTAAATGGAGAAGACTCCCGAACATTGCTGGATTCGATCCCCGCGGAAGAGCCAGAGCCTTTCCTGCAGGTGGAAAATGAATGGATTGTACAAAAATTGGCCATTGTATTGGAGGCTCATCTTTCCCCCGTAGAGTACCAAGTCATTCAAATGCTGCTGAATGGCCTGACGATTCATGAGATTCAGCAGCATTTGCGACTTTCCATGAAGGCTGTCGATAATGCACGGACTCGGGCGCGGATCAAGTTGAAGAAGATACTATTTCAATACGGCTCTTTACTGAACCCCAAAATTCCACTCAAAGCTCGCAAGCGAAAAGACCTCTCGATCCACCTTGAAGTCGGTTAACCTGCAGAAACCCGCTCAATTCGGCGGGTATTTCTTTTTTGCCCATCTTGTGGTAAAATACTTTGAGCGAAGGAGGAACCGTTTTGTATTTAAAACGCCTGGAAATCGTGGGTTTTAAATCATTTGCCGATAAAACCCGGTTGGAAATTCCATCCGGCGTGACCGCAGTGGTCGGGCCGAACGGCAGCGGCAAGAGCAATATCTCCGACGCTTTGCGCTGGGTATTGGGTGAACAGAGCATCAAAACTCTGCGCGGCTCCAAGATGGATGACGTTATTTTCGCGGGCAGCGATCAACGTCGGCCACTGGGTCTCGCGGAGGTCTCGATCGTGTTGGACAACAGCGATCATTCCATTCCGGTGGATTTTACGGAGATCGCCGTGACCCGAAAGCTTTTCCGTTCTGGAGAAAGTGATTATTTAATCAACAAATCCTCCGTCCGCCTTAAGGATGTGCAAGAACTTTTTTTCGATACCGGCCTCGGCAAGGAGGCTTACTCTGTTATTGGACAAGGGAAGATCGATTCCATTCTGTCGGTGAAGGCCGAGGACAGACGGGCCATCTTTGAAGAGGCCGCGGGGATCAACAAATATAAAACCCGCAAGATGATTGCGGAAAGAAAACTGGAAGAGACGGACCGGAATCTGCTCCGGGTGCAAGATATCTTGCAAGAGCTGGCGGGACAGTTGGGACCGCTCGAATCTCAGGCGGCTCTGGCCGAAAAATACTTGGCGCTCAGGCAGCAATTGAGCCAGGTGGAAATCCATTATTTCGGCGCTTTGATTACTCGGCTTCAAACCGAGCTGAACGGGATCATTCAAACCCGAACTGAATTGGACGCGGCTTTTCAGGATTTTGAAGGCCAGGAGAATATTATTGAAGCGGAAATTGAGGCCAAACGCTATCAACTGTTGGAGCACGACAACCAGCTCACGCAGTTTAACGAGGAATATTACCGCCTTCAGAACCAGATCGACAAGTTTGCCGAGCAGGTGAATTTTCTCCAGGAAAAACTATCCGATCTGGACCGGCAACAGTTGGAGCAGCAAAACGGTTTGGAGACGGGGCGTCAGCGTCAGGCTGCACTCCGGGAACAGCAGGGGGTTTTAGAGACCGAAATCACCGCCATCCGCCAGCAAGTGGAAGCCGAAGGCCAATTGTTGCAGGAGCAGGAAAGCGTGCTGGCAACCTTCAATCAGCAGCTCGCCACGTTCGAAGCGACCGAACAATCGGTGAAGAATGATTATATCGAGACGCTGAATCAGATTGCCGCTCTCAAAAATAAGATCAATAGTGCCGAACTGCAAAAAGATTTTATCCAGAAGCAAGTCTCCGAATGCCGACGCAAACAAGAAATCCTCGAGAAACAGCTGGCACAATCGGAAAACGAAGCGGAATCGCGACAGCAGGATTTGTCCCGCATCGAAGCTGAGCTTTCTCATTGTCAACAAACCATGATCGAGCTTAGCTCCAGAAATACCCGGCTGGAGCAGGAAGTGGGCGGGTTGGAGCGGAAAAACAGAGAATGGCAGGATAAAGCCCGGGGTCTCGAGAGTAAAATCGCACTGCTGGATGAGATGGAACGGAGTTACCAGGGTTACTTTCAGGGCGTCAAATCCTTATTGGCGGAAGCAGTCCGCGAACCCTTCTATGCCAGCATCAAAGGGATTATTGCCGATCTGATCCAGGTCCGGCCCGGTATGGAGCTGGCTATCGAGACCGCGCTGGGTTCCAATCTTCAAAACGTGGTGATCGAAAGCGACCGGCAGGCCGAAGCGGCTATCACCTTTTTAAAGAAACATAATAAGGGCAGAGCTACCTTTCTGCCACTCAATACGATTCAGGGTTCGGAAGGGCGGGTTGGACAGTATCAGGTATTGTTGGCGCAACATGGCTGTCATACCGCGCTTTCTCTGTTGACCTTCGATCCCCTTTACCGCCAGGCGCTCGCTTATTTGATCGGTCAAACCGTGGTCGCTCCCGACCTGCGCACGGCCATTCAGATTGGACAGAAACTGGACCGCAGCATCCGGACTGTCACTCCCGAAGGCGATCTGGTGATTCCCGGCGGTGCCATCACCGGCGGAAGCGTCGACAAACGGCGCTTAGGCCTGTTGAGCCGGCGCAGAGAAATCGAGGACCTCAAGGCGGAGAAAACAGCTGCCGAAGCGGAGCTTCAAAAAGGGATGGCGACTGCGGCCGGTTACCGCCAGGAATTGCAGCAAAACGCGCAGACTGCCAAAGACTTGATGAGGCAGGAGAACGAAGCGAAAATCCAAAAAGCGACGGTTGCCAAAGAACTGTCCAATCTACAACTGGCCATTGAAAAGACCCATCAGGAGCAGCGGCTCCATGCCGAACAATTGCAGGAATTGGCCGGCCAATGCGATCAGTTCGAGTTGGGCCAGGGTGAACTGGCCCAGTCCATGGCGGAGAAAGAGCAAGCCTTGCGGGAACTGGAGCATCAGCTTTCGGAACTGGCGGGACAGATGAAAGCCGCCAAGGAACAGAAAGAGGCGCTGATCCAGGGGATCGGCGAGTTACGATCCAGTTTGAGCGCCAAGCGCCAAGCCGAGCAGGGCAAAAATGCGCTCAAAGGGCAGTTGGATAAGCAACTGGCGGAACTGCTGGCTTTCTTTGCTGAATTGGATAACAAGTTGGCGCAGTTTGACGCCGAAAGACTTAAGATTCGGGAGACCATCGCCGCCACCGAGACCAAAACCGCGGCCATTAAAGAGCAACTGCAAACCCAGGAAAGCCTGATCGAGCGGAACAAGCATGAACGCGCCACCATCAGCCAGGCCATCAAGGAACTTGAGACCAAACAGCGGAGCCTGCGCCGGAAGAGCAATGAGTTCCAGAATCAGCTGCACCGTTTGGAGCTGCAAGCCAATCAGAAGCAGATGGAGATCGAAAATTTTGAACGAAACCTGGACGAAGATTACGGCTCCGATTGGTCCACCCAGTATGATCCTGCCTGGGAACTGCCTGAGGAGCCGGAGCGCCGGATCGAGGAATATAAGAGCCAACTGCGGGACTTGGGCACCGTCAATATTGCGGCCATCGAGGATTTTCGGCAGGTCAAGGAACGTTTTGAGTTTCTGACCGATCAGTCGCAAGACTTGACCAAGGCCAAAGAATCATTGCTTAAGGTGATTTATGAGATTGAACGGACCATCATCAAGAAATTCAACGAGACCTTCGCCACCATTCGCGACCAGTTCCGGCAGATCTTCGGCGAACTGTTCGCCGGCGGCAATGCCGATTTATACTTATTGGAGCCGGACAGCCCGTTGGAATCGGGGATCGAAATTATCGCCCAACCGCCGGGTAAAAAACTACAAAGTCTGTCGCTGCTTTCCGGAGGAGAGCGGGCCATGACCGCAATCTCTTTATTATTTGCGATCCTGGCGGTCAAACCGTCGCCTTTTTGCGTGCTGGATGAGATCGACGCCACCCTGGATGAAGTGAACGTGGAACGCTTCTCGCATCTGTTGGAAATGTTCAGCCACAGACTGCAATTCATTGTGATCACCCACCGTCGCGGCACCATGGAAGCGGCGACCGCGCTCTACGGGGTGACTATGGAAGAGATGGGAGTCTCCAAATTAATCTCGCTGGATCTGAATGAAAAAGTGGGCTGAGCCCTAAAAATATGAATCATAAGGAATGGACCATACGATGGCGGAGAATAACAAAGGCCTATTTGCCCGTTTAAAAGAAGGGCTATCGAAAACCAAGAATTCTTTAGTGACCAATCTGGAAGGGATCTTCTCATCCTATCAGAAAATTGACGAGGAGCTCTTTACCGAGTTGGAAGACACCCTGATCATGGCGGATGTCGGCGTGGAAACCACCACTTACCTGACAGATCAGCTCCGAGAGACTGTGAAGCAGCAAAAGGTGTCCGATCCCGCCCAATTAAAGCCATTGCTGATCGGACTGATCCGGCAGGTGATCGAAGGAGCCGGACGAAAACAGTTTAATTTCGATGCCCGCGATAAAGTGTTGCTGATCGTCGGCGTCAACGGTGTCGGCAAGACGACCACCATCGCCAAATTGGCGGCCCGTTTCAGCGACCATCGGCGCCAGGTTCTGCTGGTGGCGGCCGACACCTTCCGGGCCGCGGCCACCGAGCAATTGATGCAATGGGGCGAACGCATCGGCGTGCCCGTCATTCATCACCAGGAAGGGGCCGATCCCGCGGCGGTCGTCTTTGACGGCATGGCGGCGGCGCAGTCCCGCAAGAGCGATCTGGTGATCGTCGATACCGCCGGGCGTTTGCATACAAAGGTCAATTTGATGGAAGAATTGAAGAAAGTGCGCCGGATCATCACCCAGAATATCGGGGGCCGCCAGTTGGAGACCTTGTTGGTGCTGGACGCCACCACCGGACAGAACGCAGTCAATCAAGTCAAGGTATTCAAAGAGGCCGTCGCAATCGACGGGATCGTCCTCACTAAGCTGGACGGCACGGCCAAAGGCGGCGTGGTCCTGGCTATCGCGCATCAGTTCCAGATCCCGATCTACCTCATCGGAGTGGGTGAGAAAAAGGAAGATCTGCAGGAATTCGACGCGCTGGCCTTTACCCGGGCCTTATTTGAGTGAGACTAAAAAATAGGGGAATTTACAGTGCCACAGCAATATTTCATCACCACCTTCGGCTGCCAGATGAATGTTCACGACTCGGAAGTCTTGGCGGGCTTACTCGGCAAGATGGGTTATTCTCAGGCCGCCTCCCCGGAAGAGGCGGATCTGATTCTGCTCAATACCTGTTGCGTCAGGGAGAATGCCGAAAATCGTTTATACGGTCATATCGGGAATCTGAAGACGCTCAAAGAACGGAATCCCAACCTGATCATCGGCGTCTGCGGCTGCATGGTTCAACAGCCCAGCGAAGTCGCCAAGATTCAGGAGACCTACAAACATGTGGATCTGGTCTTTGGCACCCATAATGTGCATCAATTGCCGGAGTTGCTGGATAAGATCCGTACTTCCCAGTCGCGGGTCTTTGAAGTATGGGATAGCGAAGGGGAGATTCATGAGGGTCTGCCCACCAAACGGGACGATCCCCATAAAGCCTGGGTTACGGTGATGTATGGCTGCAATAACTATTGTTCCTATTGTATCGTGCCGTATGTCCGGGGCCGGGAGCGCAGCCGCCGGCCGGCCGAGATCCGCCAGGAGATCAAGGAATTGGTGGAGTCCGGGGTCAAAGAGGTGACCCTGCTCGGCCAGAATGTGAACTCCTACGGCCTGGACTTCCCGGAGCGGGATTGGAATTTCGCTAAACTTTTGCAGGAGATCGCCTCCGGTACCGGGATCCCGCGGATTCGTTTTCAAACCTCTCATCCCAAGGATCTCTCGGATGAGTTGATCGAGACCATGGCGGCCTCTAGGCAGATCTGCCGCCATTTGCACCTGCCGGTGCAGGCCGGCAGCAGCCGGGTCTTAGAACGGATGAACCGCAAATATACCAAAGAGAGTTACGAGGCGCTGGTCGCCAAGATCAAAGCGCGGCTGCCAGAGATCGCCCTGACGACCGACATCATCGTCGGCTTTCCGGGTGAAACCGAGGCTGATTTCGAGGAAACGCTGGACTTGGTCCGGAAGATCCGCTACGACGGCGCTTTTACTTTCATTTATTCGCCACGGATCGGGACTCCGGCCGCGGCGATGCCCGATCAAGTCCCCGAGACTGTGAAGAAGCAGCGGCTTGAGCAATTGATCGCGATTCAGAACCAAATCTCCCTGGAGAAGAACCGGGAGTTTATCGGGACGCTGACCGAACTGTTGATTGAGGGACCCAGCGAGAAGAATCCGGTGGTCTGGTCCGGCCGGAACAGCCAGAACAAACTGGTCCATTTCAAACCGGTCGCCCACATTCATCCCGGCGATCTGGTGGCCGCCCGGATCACGAACGCCCAGACCTTTACCTTGGAAGCGGAACTCCTCTGTTAGGTCCGGAAAAAAGGGAGTGTCGCAAAACTACCAAAGAGGTAATAAGCGGCACTCCCTTTTTAATGAAAAGTCACAAAACCAGCAAATTGAGAAGGGCAAAATTTATTCTATCTTAGTAGGAAGCAAATTTCAGGCATACTTAAA
>NZ_SLUN01000044.1 GCF_004340685.1 Hydrogenispora ethanolica
TTGATTCATAGGTTGAAATAAATACCGTGATTTGCCCTTTTCCAGCCATGCTTCACGGATGGAAAAGCTTACTCAAATATTTATTTCAACCTATATAACTTGATACTCAGATTTTGTTTTTGGGTTGACTTCCGGCTCCGACTTATCTTTCCAATCCCGGCCCGTCCACCACTGGTACGCCGAAATCGGGCGTGCCGTCCGGCTTCCATCCCAGCCGCTGCGCCCGGGTATGCCGGTTGGGATCGGAGAGCGGATCCCCTTCGATCCGCTTATAATTGCGGGCATGGTAGATCAGCACGTCCTCCCGGCCATCCTCGCTTACGGTGAAGCTGTTATGGCCCGGGCCGTACTGGCCATTCTCCTCGGAAGTCTGAAACACCGGCCGGGGAGACTTGGACCAGGAGGCCGGATCCAACAGGTCGCTGTTCTCGTCGGCGGTGAGCAACCCCATGCAGTAATTGAAATCGGTGGCGCTCGCCGAATAGCTGATGAAGACCCGGCCGTTCTTCCGGAGCACCGCCGGCCCCTCGTTCACCCAGAAACCAATGATCTCCCAGGGATATTCGGGCTTGGTGAGCATCACCGGCGGGCCGCCGAGCGTCCAGGGGTTCCGGAGCGGCGCGATGTATAAATTGGAGTTGCCGCGGATCGCCGGATCCTGCTGCGCCCAGACCAGGTAGCGCACGCCGCGGTATTCAAAGGTGGTCGAATCCAGGGCGAAGGATTCCCACCCCGTCTTGAGCTGTCCCTTCTCCTCCCAAGTTCCCTCCAGCGGATTGGGGTTCGGATTCTCCAGCACGAAGATACGGTGGTCGAACAGGCCATCCTTCGTCTCCGCGGTCCGGGCCGCCGCAAAGTAAATATACCAGGCGTCCCCGATGAAATGGATCTCCGGCGCCCAGATATTGGCGCTCATCATCCCGGCCGGGTGTTTCCGCCAGGCCACTACCGGCGTCGCCTCGCCCAGCCCCTGAATGGTGGCGGACCGGCGGATCTCGATCCGGTCGTACTCCGGCACCGAAGCCGTGAAATAGTAATAGCCATCGCTGTGCTTGTAAACCCAGGGGTCCGCCCGCTGTCTGACGATGGGATTGGTGAATGCCGTCCGCTGCAACGCTAATCCGCTCCTTTGCCGCATAAGATACATTTGCAATGATCCAATTATAGCAAGTTCATCCAATGTTAGCAAACCCATTTCCAGGCGCGGCACGACGGCAGCAAAAAAGCCCCTGAATCAGGAGGCTTTTTTGATGACCGGCGGCGGGAGCTTCGTCCCCGGAGGGCGCCGCTCTGCCGTTATTCGTTATATTTCCGGACATTCTCCAGGTTGAGCGTCAACCCCAGGCCCGGGCCGTCGGGGATGGTGAGGATTCCGCCTTTGGGCTGCGGCGGGTCGACGAAGACGAGTTCGTTCAAGGGTTCAAAGGCCTGCAGCCGCTCGAGGAAGAGGCCGTTGGGCGCGGCGCTCACCAGGTGCATATGGATATAATCCATGCAGTGCGGCGCCAGCGAGAGGTTCCAGGCCTGGGTCAGCGCGGCGATCTTCTGCCACTCGGTGACCCCGCCGCAGCGGGCCGCGTCCATCTGGATGATGTCGGCCGCGCCGTGCTTCACCAGATCGCGCGCGCCGTACTTGGTATACTCGTGCTCCCCGGTGGCGACCGGAATATCGATGCTCGCCCGGACCCGGGCCAGGCCCTCCAGGTCGTCGGCCAGCACCGGCTCTTCAAAGAACAGGATATCCTCATCGGCCAGTTGGTGGCCGAGCCGGATCGCGGCCGCCGCCTGGAAGGCATTGTTGGCGTCCAGCATGATCCCGATGCCGCCGCCGAGCTCGCGCCGGACCCGCCGCACCCGCCGGACGTCGAGGTCGGGCCGTTTGCCGTCGGCCACGCCCACCTTCATCTTGACCATGGTGTAACCGGCGTCCACCATCCCCTGCAGCTCCTCCAGCAGCTGACGCTCGTCATAGGAGGTCCAGCCCCCGCTGGCGTAGACCGGCAGCTCCTTGCGCTCGCCGCCCAACAGTTTGTAGAGGGGCAAACCCACCATTTTGCCTTTCAGATCCCACAAGGCGATATCGATGACGCTCAGGGCGCAAAAAGCCAGGCCCTTCCGGCCGACGCCCCGGATGTAATGGAAGATCCCCTCCCAGATCGCCTCGGTCGCCAGCGGGTCCCGCCCCAAGAGCAGCCCGGCCAGATCCTTCTCAATCAGCGAACGGATGGCCGCCCCGCCGATCTCATGATAGGTGATGCCCATCCCGGTCAGGCCGTCGTCGGTATGCAGGCAAACAATGACATAGCCGAGCGAGGCCACGGTCCGGGTCGAGTCGGACGGCGAATTGGGAATCGCGGTGGAGACCAGGAATACTTCAACTTTGTCGATCTTCATCTGCAACATTCCTCCCCGGATTGCAATGACTTGGGACCGCCGGCTCGGGCGGCGCTCTTCGCCGTTGCGGCCCTTTTGATCCTCTATATTCTGCGTCATCCGGCCGAGTCCTGTGTGAAAATCACCCATTCCCCGGACAATTCGCTCCGGACTTCAGTCTTAGCCGCGCGGCGCTTCATCGCTCGGATGCGGTTGCTCCTTCCGCTCCAGCAATTCGGCCAAGCGCTCTTTCTTCCGGTAGACGGTCGCCTGCATCATTGCCACCAGCTCATCCGCCTCATCGGTCACCCGGACGGTGTAGGTCCCGAGCCTGGTGCCGCGCGACTCTTCGACGGCCTCGGCATAGAGCACTCCCTTGGCGACCGCTTTCGCGTAGGTGATCCCGGCGTTGACCGATACCGCCGCGCTCCCGTGCGAATTGGCGGCCGCAGCCAACGCCAGATCGGCCAGGGTGAAGATGGCGCCGCCCTGGACGATTCCCAGGCCATTGAGGTGTTGCGGACCGACCGCCAGCCGCGTCTGAGCCCAGCCCGGCCTGACCGCCACCAGCTCGATTCCCACCGTCTCCATGCAGAACCGGTCGTTTAAAATGGCGCGTTTCACAGTTTCCACTGCATATTCCTCCCCAACGCATTCAAATTCCGACGTTCCGTGCTGTCTTCCTTTCTAAATTGGCTGCCGCCGGCCGAATCCCTGCCCCAATCGCGCTGATTTTTCGGCATCCGGTCCAAAGCGCCATTCCCGTTTCCCGGCGAGCCATCCGCCGCTCACCTTCCCGGCCCGCCCCCGTACAACCATCGTTTTGTAATAATAATCGGAAACGTTGGGGCCAGGCTCAAGGCTTTCTATCATGGATGATAACATTTTTGAAAAAAGATAGCCGCTTTCCTTCGAGTGGCGGAAACGCATTGAAAGTGGTGCGTCCAATGGACAGGAAGCGAACCGGGTACTGAAATTTTCCGAAAAGCGGTGAGTCCAAAAGGCTAATTGGGTTTGAAAATAAAATGGTTTCGGCAAAACCCTCTCCGCATGGAGAGGGTTTTTTGAATATTGGCTCATTCGATCTTTTCCGCCTTCCCGAAACGGCTGTCCGATCATCCGGAGACCACGGCGTTTCCTCCGAAGCTCTGGGCGGAACCCGCCAAGCCCATGAAAGACCCGACGGGGTCTCCGCCGCACCTTCCCAACGCCCGGGCGGGCCCTCCCAAGGCCCCGGAGGTTCCGCCGGGCCTCCCGGAAGACCGGCCAAAGCGTTGGGAAGAGCCTCGAAAAGCTTTGGCTGCCTTTGCCTAATCTTTGACAGCGGATCTGCCGGCGCCGTTTCTTTCATCGTCGAGGGGCCGGGCCCCGGCTATTCTTCCGTTTCGGGCTGGGACGGGTTCTTTTCCTGTTCTTTGAGGAAATGCAGCGTCGACAGGCCGAGCACCATGGCCTTAAACCGGCGCGAACCCGGTTGCCGCTCCGCGGCTTCCCGGAATTCTTGCCGCTCCATGATCTCCTGAATCTCCCGTGGCAGTTCGGACATGAGCGTTTCACCCCTTCATCCCTAGGGTGCCCAAAAAATTGCTTCATCCGCAGCCAACTAAAAAGCGTCGCCTAGAGAAAGCGACGCGTTCCATCTTCAAAAAATAATTGGACTCTAACGCGGCGTGAAAACCTGCACCGCGCATTCCGGCAAGTCAAATCTTTAATTCTGCAATGAAAATTCTCTTTGGGCCGGCTTTTTAGCGCCGGCAGCGCCGACCCTTGTCGGTGGTGCCGCAGAAACAATGCCGGTGGCCTTCGTCTCGGGAGGTCTCGTCCCCAAACTCGTGAACATGCCCGGAACACATATATTTGGGCTTTCCGGTGCGGCAACGGTAGCAGTGGCTATGGCAGGAATCAGTGGAAGTGACTCCCTCCATTTTATGCTTATGGTCCCGGGTATCTTCCGCGGGCGAGGTGACTCCCCGGATGACATGACGGTGGCATTCCGTGACTTCGGTAAAAACGCAATAGGAATGAACATGATAGTTCGGATCTTCGCAACAGCACTTGTTTCCCATGATTCTCTCCCCCATATGACTTTTTAATTCATTTTATGGGAATGGGAAAAAAGTTGTTATATTCCAAGCGAATATGTTAAAAACATTCGGCTTAAGGCATTGGTGTTTCAAAAGAGCGCCTTGCGAATTTGCGGCCCGCGAATGATAAAAGCACCCGTTCTGTGCGAAGGGTACTCCAAAAACATAAAAATGCCTCACTTGCGGCAGGCTGGAAAAAAACATCGCCGGTGATCCGGGGTCATTTCACACCGGTTCCATTTCCGGCCCCTCCGCCATACGATATAGTACAAAATCCTAATCCTGGGGAGGGAACCATGAAAGAGGTATTTGAAGATCTGTGGCTGGTCATCAAGACGATCATCGAAGGCTATGTGTTTGAGCAAGAGAGTACGGGCAAAACCGGCGAGGAAAAGAAACAAGCCGTGGTCACAGCGGCCAATGACCTGATCGATTCCTTGGCCAAGGAAGCCAAGATCGCGCCGCTTCTGGTCAAGCTGATCAAGTTTCTGATGCCCTGGATCGTCGATAGTTTGGTTGCCAAACTGAACTTCGAGGGCAAGCTGAATGCGCACGCCTCCGGCACCGCTTCCGCCACGGTCGCGTGAAAAAGGCGGGCTTTTCCCGGACTTTCACCAGCCATCGGCTTTCAAGGAGCATGGAAAACCACGGCCCAACAGCCGTGGTTTTCCAATGCTCCTTTAACAGCGGTTCGCCGACCCGGAAAGCCGGATGATGTCGCGGATCACTTCTTCCAGTTTGGCCTCGGCGTATTGCGAGACCTTCCAGGAGTGGCCTTGATGGTCGAGATGGTCCAGCCCTTCCTGGAAGTATTCGAGGTATTTATGGCGGATCAGGGTTCCGAAATTGATCTTGGCCACTCCCAGCCGGATTGCGGCTTGAACCGTTTCGTCCGGCATGCCGGTGCAGCCGTGCAATACCAACGGAATAGCGGTGATCTGACGGACCGCCTCCAAAATCTCCAGGTGAATCTCGGGCTGGCCATGGTAAAAGCCGTGGGCGTTGCCGATCCCCACCGCCAGCATATCCGGGCTGCAGCCCGCCAAAAATTCCCGGACATCCTCCACCGACGCCAAATTCTTATTGGCCAGGGCCTGGCCGCCGGCATCCAACCGGACCAGCTCCCCGACCTCCGCTTCGACCGGGATCGCCAGCGCCCGGCAGAACTTGAGCACCTCATGGGTGTGGCGGATATTATCGGCGATGGACTCCGCAGAACAATCCAGCATAATCGAGGTAAAGCCGTAATGAACCGCTTGCACGCAGGTGGCAAAGGAATCGCCGTGGTCAAGGTGAATTGCCACGGGCACCGATACCTTGCGCGCCAGATATTTGGCGACTTCCGCAAACCATTCGTTCCCCGAATACGCGGCGGTGCTGACATAATGCGCCAGAATCACCGGCGAGCGCAGCTCCTCGGCGGCGTAACAGATGGCCCGGATAATATCGTAATTTCCGCCCTGGGTATTGATGGCCGGGACGGCGTAGCCCTTTTTTTGGGCGTCCAAAATCATTTCCTTGCTCGTGACCAGCATGGCAACCACTCCTTAACCTGTTAGAAAAATAATTTCATTCTATCGTTTTACGATCTCCGGTGCGCCTTCCCCGGCCTCGGCCATCTTCTGTTGCAGCTTTGCGGCCAGTCGGCCGCATACTCCCTGATAGGCCGGATTATCGATCAAATTGACCTTTTCAACCGGGTCAGCCTCCAGATCATACAAGTATTTCGGGACATACACCTCACTGCCGGAATCGTTCCAGCCGTCCTTATCCGGCGCAACCACGCCATATTTCCAGCGCCGGGTCCGAATGGCCCGGCCGACTTCCGTCTCGCTGACCTGGATCAAAACCGCATCCGGCCAGTCGACCGGTTCATCGTTTGCCAGGGGTAAAACCGAATGGCCATGCATATATCCTGGCACGGGGAGCCCGGCGACATCCAGAAGGGTCGGCGCCAGATCGATTAGACTCACCAATTGGGTCCGTACTTTCCCGCCCCTAAAACCCGGGCCCTGCATCACCAGGGGAATTCTGATGCTCGCCTCGTGACAGGAGCGTTTATACTCATCGTTGCGGGTCTTAAAATGACAGCCGTGGTCCGTGGTAAAAATGACCAGGGTCTCGTCGCGCAATCCCAAATGGTCCAATTCAGCGAGAACCCGTCCGAAATTTTCATCGATCCGCCGGCACATCCCATAATAATCGGCTAAGCTTTCCTCCCAGTCCCCCGTTCCCGGGATTAAGTCTCCGGGGACCCAAAGTTCGGTTAACCGTTCGGCATAGCCGTCCGGCGCTACAAACCGGTTCCGATCGTTCTGATGATGAGGTTCCAAAAACGACAGGTAAAGCAGGAAAGGCTGCTCCCGGGTCCGAGTACGCAAATAGTCCACGGCAAAGTCAGCGAGCGCATCCACCCGGTATTTCTCAAACCGCACGGCCCGGTTATCGGAATCGTACAGTACGCCCGCATAGGGATTGGAAGAGAATTCGAGAGCATCGGCGGCCAGCCAATATTCGTATCCGCCCCGCAGTTCCGCGGGTACGGGCCGGTCGCGGGTGATGGCCAAATGCCACTTTCCGATGTAACCGGTTTCGTATCCCGCGTCCTTTAAATAATGGGCGATGGTTTTTTCATCTTTCGCCAAGGGGATCCGGTTCCGGAAGACCCCGGTTTCCGTGCCAAATTTGCCCGTCTGAATACAGGCCCGGGCGGGAGTGCAAATCGGTTGGCACGAAAAGGCGTTTTCAAACCGGACTCCTTGCGCAGCCAAGCCGTCCAGGTTGGGGGTCAATCCCATCGGGTTTCCGTAGCACCCCACCGTATCCCAGCGCTGCTGATCCGTGAAGAAGACAATGATGTTGGGTCTGGATTCTAAAGGCATTTCCGTTTACTCCTGACGTTTTCAATATGCCGCTGACCGGCGTTGCATGATGGCAGCAACACCGATCCATTACTACTTTGTAGAAAACTTATAAATCGAGGTCGATTTGAACCATTCTCCCGGATTGAGAACCGTGGCGGGAAAATTCGGTTTGTTGGGGGAGTCCGGAAAATGTTGCGGTTCCAAACAAACACATCCGTACACTTGGTACGGTTTTCCGCCTTTGCCGATAAAACCGCCCTGCCCGTTGAGATTATTGCCTGAGTAGAATTGGATTCCCGGTTCAGTGGTGTAGATCTCCATCACCCGCCCGGAGTTGGGCTCATATAAACGGGCGGCGAAGCTTAGCTCATTGCCACTTTTTTTATGGAGTACAAAATTGATATCATATCCGGGCACCGTAGGAGTCACTTTTAACTGTGGGTAATCCTCCTTAATTTTCGCCCCAATTTTCATGCCTTTGGAAAAATCCATCGGTGTGCCCTTCACTGGAATGATTTCTCCAGTCGGAATAAACGTGTCATTTTTGGGAGTATAATAATCGGCGTTGATGGTCAGTTCATTATGAAGCACGTCGCCGGAACCTTCTCCCGCCAAATTGAAAAAAGCATGATTCGTCAGGTTGATAACGGTCGGTTGATCGGTGGTGGCTTCGTAGTCAATCCGCATTTCATTCTCGTCGGTTAGGGAATATACCACCTTCACATTCAGGTTGCCCGGATACCCTTCCTCGCCGTCTTTCGAAAAGTAGGTTAATTCAAGAGTTTTCTCATCAAGCTGGGTGGCATTCCACACCACCGTGCGGAAAGATTTGTTTCCGCCGTGAATGTGGTTGACTTTGGCATCGTTTACAGTGAGTTGATAGGTTTTCCCGTTCAACGTAAAAGAGGCGTTTCCGATCCGGTTGGCATAACGTCCGACAATCGAGCCGTAATTCGGATTGCCGGTAAGATATTGATCAATGTTGTCGTATCCCAAAGAAACATCACCCAACTGGCCTTTCCTGTCCGGAACCAGGATAGAGACGATCTTCGCCCCGAAATTGGTTATCTGAACGACCATGCCCTTTGTATTCTTCAAGGTGTAAAGAGCGACTTTCTTGCCGTCAACCACTGTCTGAAAAGCTTCCGGCTTTAGAACAACGTAATTACCGCTTGCCCCGCCATAGGCCGTGATTACGCAAATTGAAAACACGATCAAGCTTGAGATTAATAATCTAATGAAACGCTTCACCCCAAACACACCTCTCTTTCCAATTTTACCGGTAGTATGCCATTCCCAATTTACTTGCTTCTGATATCGCCTCCTGATTCCGGCCTATCATTTACGGCTGGTTTCAGACGAGTCAGCCGGTAAGCCTTATTCTTCAACCGTTGCCGCGCAACATCCCGAGCTTTATCCTTTCACTCCGCCGGCCGTCAATCCCTGGATCATGTAACGCTGGAAGAAGATGAACAGCAGGAATAGCGGGACTGTCCCGATCACCGAGATCGTCATCACCGTCGCCGAGTCATAGGACATTTCCCCCAGGTATTTCAAGGCGATCCCCGTGGAAAGCGTGCGCAGCGAATCCTTGGTAACCATGGTCAAGCATAAAACAAAATCATCCCAGGACAACAGGAAGGTGTAAATCCCGATGGCCAACAGCCCCGGTTTGGCGAGCGGCAATACGATCCGAAAAAGAATCCCCAGCCGGTTGCAACCGTCAATGGAAGCCGATTCTTCCAGCGAATAAGGAATATCGTCGAAAAAGCCCTTAATCAACCAAATGCAAAACGGCAATGCCATCGAGGTCAGGCCGAAGACCAACCCGATGGTGGTATTCAGCAAATGCAAACTTCGAAAGAGCGTATATAAAGCAATGATAATTCCGATCAGCGGAAACATCTGCGTTGAAAGCAAGGCAAACATCAAAAGTTTATTGCCTTTGAACTTGAACCGCGAAAAGGTGTACCCGGCGAAAACGGCTAACAAGATCGTGAGCGCGGTCGATAAGATCGATACCACCAGATTGTTGAGGTAGTAAATGACAAACTGCCGTTCTTGAAAGATCTTGAGGTAGCTTTCCACCGTCGGCGCCTTGGGAAACCACTCCGGCGGTATGCGGTAACTCGCCATATTCGTTTTAAACGAGGTCACAAACATCCAGTAGATGGGGAAGAGCAGGAAGACCATTAGCAGCAACAGCGCCAAATACCGGCCGATACTGATTTTTTCGCGCATTGATAACCCTCCTATTCGATCTCGTTGACTTTAAAGACTTTATCGTAGATGAAATATGTTAATAGCAAGATCAAGAGCCAAATAGTGGCTATCGCCGCCCCTTTGCCAAAATTCAAACTGACAAAGGCGTTTTTGTAACTGTAAATCGCCAGGGTCGTGGTGGCGTTCACCGGCCCGCCGCCGGTCATCGTCCAAAAGAGCGGAAATTGTTTGAAATTCATGATAATGGACATTAAAACGGTGGTCCGGATGACATTTCGTAAAAATGGCAAAGTAATATGGAGAAATGTTTTCAAACCGTTCGCCCCGTCGATCAAAGCCGCTTCATACATCTCCAGCGGAATGGACTGCAAGCCGGCCAGCAACATCAGGACCATCAGCGGCAACTGTTTCCAGACCGAAGTGATCATAATGCTCGGAAGCGCCAATTGGATGTCGCCCAGCCAGGAGACGGGCTTCTCCAGAATGTGCAATTGGACCAGGATAAAATTGACGATTCCATATTGGGTGTGGAACAGCCAGGCCCATAAGAGCGCGGTAATAATGGTGGGGACCACCCAAGGCAGTAAAATCAAACTCCGGATGAACTTTCTCCCGGCAATGCTTTTATTTAAAATAACCGCCAAAACCAGTCCCAGGCTTAACTGCACGGCCACAACCACGAACACATAGAGTAAGGTTACCCGAATCGCCGGAAGCAGGTCTCCCTCGGAAAAGATCTGGCGGTAGTTCTCAAAGTTATTCCAGAGATAATCGCCAGAGCGGGATAGCACATATTTAAAAAAGCTCATGGCAATGGACTGCACGACCGGTATGAAACAGCAGGTTGCCACCACCAGGAATGCCGGCAAAAGGGCAAAAAATATGAACAAGCGATCCTGGGTCTTTTTGCGGGTAGCATTGGCGGGGTTAAGCACGACCATCTTTTCGGTTTGCATGTTCAACCTTCCTATCAGCCGGCCAAGGGAGGGTCATCCCTCTCTTGGCCGCTAATGAAAACTTTATTTTAATACCTCTTTTAATTTGGCATCCAAATCTTTCACCACGGTTGCAGGAGCCTCTTTGCCGACGGTAACCCGTTGGGCGGCTTTGATTATCTCCAGATAAGCATCTTCCATATTCAAGTGCTGTCTTGTCACGGGGACGATCTGGCCGATGCTGCTCTTGGCCGGTTTCAAGAGGCTGTCATGCAGTTTCGACGAATCGTCCACCGATTTCCGGGCGGCGAAGAACGGCGTGTTTTTATACAGATTGATCATGGTGTCTTCGTCGGTAATGAATTCGATGAACTTGGCCGCTTCTTTTTTATGTTTGGAATCTTTAAGCACGCATAACACATGGGCATTCAAAGGACTGGCCGCTTTACCGAAAGCGGAAGCCGGCGCCGGAGCGATCCCGATCTGAGCCTTCATCGCAGGGTTGATCCCAAAGATACCGCCGGTCCCCCACGCCTGATCGAAATACATGCCGAGCCTGCCGATGGCCATCAGGTTCCGCAGATCTTTCAATTTGGCGTTATCCGGAGTATATTGATTCTCGTAAAGAGTCTTCAAGTATTTAAAAGCCTCGATATTTCCTTTGTTGTTGAGATTGACCTTCCCCTTTTTATCCCAGATGCCCCCGCCGAAACTGTACATCAGCCGGGAGATACAGCTGCCGCTGATCGGAACCAAACCGGTTGCCTCGCCAGCGCCATAAATGGGGTTGCCGTCCTTATCTTTCAGTTTGGACAGTTTGGCCGCGGCAGCCAGCAACTCATCATAGGTTTTCGGCGGAGCGTTGGGATCGAGGCCGGCTTTGGCGAATAAATCCTTGTTGTACACCAATACCCAGGGGCTGATAATCCAAGGGATTCCATATAGTTTCCCTTTTTGCCGCAGGTCGTCGAGGACGTTGGGATAAAAGTCGTTCAGATACTTGCTGCTGAACAAGCGGTTCATTTCGGCGAGGTAGCCGGAGCCCAGGTAGGAATTGACCATGGCCCGTTCCGCCTGGACCACGTCGAGCGTCTCTCCGCCGGATAGCATGACTAAGACTTGCTGTTTGATGTCACCATAAGGCAAATTCACCAATTCCACTTTGATGTTTTTGTTGGCAGCTTCAAAATCGGCCACCATCTTTTTGAATACTCCCTCGGTGGCTTTCTCGGTCGCGCCCCAGTTGGCGAACTTCAGCGTCACAGGCTTGGGAGCGGCGAAACCGACCGAACTGACGATGAAACACGCGACGAGCAATATCAGACCAAACCGGGCCATAAAATTCCGCTTCAACCTACATTCCTCCTTTTTGTTCAACAAGACAGGATATTTTGCCAAGTTAGATATCCCAGACCGAAAGTTGCCGTTCCGCGACCCCCTTTCTTTTCATCAATTCGTTATATTTGAAGATAATCCTGATAGGGTACTTTTTCCAAAGGGGTGATTCCCAACCAGGCGGCGATCTCCAACATCTCTTTGGAGTGATCTCCCAATCCGACGGCGTAATGGTGCTGCATTCGCTGGACCAGAATGGTATTGACGAGATCGCGGGCGGTTATCGGTTCCCGCGCCAGCCGCAACGCGCGCAGCCATCCCCGGCTTCCATCGTAGCTCGGTTTTTCGGGATTGAAGAACTCTCCGTCCAGGAGGAAGAGTTTCTCGCCTTCCCGGGTCAATCGCGCAATCGTGGCCGCTTCCGGCCGGTAAACCATCTCGGTGACCGGCGCCATCTCAACCATCCCCTGGCCCGGCTTGAAGCTGGGATTGCAATGCGGGTTCAGCCAAAGCCGTCCCCGCTCCGCCAGCCGTGGGGAGCCCACGCCGCAATGCCAGAACTGCACCGATTGGTCCCCCTCGTCAAAGGCGACCAAATCCATCAACACCGTGGGATCCGGCGACAATTGCCGTAATAGGAACATGCTCAGCAGGCCGTAGACGTCCCCTTCGCAAGCCGTGATCAGTCCGGCATGGTTGAGGTAGCCAACGGCCGAGCAGGCGACCATCCCCAATTCCTGGCGGAACTTGGGCCAACAATTGATGGTGAGCGCGGCGTACCCCGCTTCCCCGGCCATATCCAGCAGCGCCTTGCAGACCCGGGCGGTATTTTCTAGAGCGTTCTCCGCCAAGGGATGGATCGCGCAGGCGGAACCAGCCAGCTCTTCGAGAAGCGGCCGCACATCCGCCGAAGGATACGCCAGCGCTCTGTGTTTTAGATCGGAAAATTCGAGCTGGCGATCGATCCGCACTTGAAACCGGTCATAGACCCGGCGCTCGTCATAGTATTGGTTATCAAAGCCATCGGAGATCCCGCCGATGATGGCCATTCGGGTGTGGCGCATTTCTTTGATGGCTTGCAAAGCTCGGACGGTAATGCGAAACCGGGTCTGAAACCACTCTTCCTCCGGCCAGCCATAAAACCATTTGAAAACTCGCTTGCCGAGGTATTCCCCAAGAATGCTGGCATTCATATTCATACCGCACCAGGAGTTCTGGGGCAGCGTCCCGCTGGACTCGGTCTCGGGAATCGCCCATAATCCGAGCGCCACCGGCAGCTCGCCGAGGACCTCGATAATCTTTCCGGAGGCAAATTGAACGCTATGGACCAGCAACAGGTCGAGATTCTCGCTCTCAAGCTCTTTTTTGAAACGGCGCGCGTCATCGCCGTTGAATATCCCCGCGGTCACCGTATAGAGATCAAAATCCCACTGAACGGACAATTCTTTTAAACCGGCGGCAGTCCGCAGGTAAATCGCTTCCTTATCGCCCCGGAAATTGGGGTGCATCAAGCCCACCAAACCTATTTTCAATCGTTTCATGCCAGTCTCTCCTTAACTTGCATTCGCCTGGATTTGCAAATTGCATCCTGGCTTGTAATTAATTTTTAAATCTAATTAATTAAATTCACAAGAACCTTCCCGACCCCGACATCACTGGTTACAGCATTTTGTCAAAGCGTTCACGGGTTTAGAGTGAAAAGCACGAACGCCTCAGCGCTTTTCGCGAACCAAGCCGATTACGCTTTATCAAAATGCTATATGAGCGTCCAATTCGTTTTGGACCAGGAACTTTTGGATAGCCATGGCTCCGGCGCCGAGAATCACCAGTTCATCCCCTGCCTGGCTATGTTTGATGGGGATCTCTTCGCCGCTGAAATAGTTCTGCGTAACCGGCCGCAAAGCCGCTTGCGTGTAAGTAGTGGAATCAAAGATCGAGCCATGGAGAATAATAAGGTCCGGCGCGAACAGGTTGACCAGGTTGATCAGCCCGTAACCCATGTAGGTGCCGCCCTGGTCCATAATTTCGACGGCGGCCGGTTCACCCTGATTTCCAGCAGCCAACAATGTTCTCAACGTCTTGGAATAATCCCATTCATCGCCCCGCTTTTGCGCATACGCCGAAGTCAAGGCCCGCCCCGAGGCGAGAGTCTCCAGGCAGCCGAACTTTCCGCAACTGCAGAGCGGCCCTTCCGGCATGATGATGGTATGCCCAAGCTCCCCGGCGCCAAATTCCCGTCCCGAATACAGCTGGCCGTTTAAAATGATCCCGCAGCCGATGCCGTAGCCCACGTGGATGAGGATCAGCCGCGACACGCTCCCCCAATTGTGAAAAAAAGTGTTCTCGCCCAAAGCCATCAGCCTGACGTTGTTATCCACCGCCACCGGCAGGTCCAGCTCCCGTTCGAGCAAGGCGCCGAGGGGAAAATTGCGCCAGCCGAGATTCGGCGAATTTTTGACCAGGCCCGAAACACTATCCACGATTCCGGTGGCCCCTACGCCCAAGCCGACCAATTTTTCGGGGGGACAGTCGGCGAGTAGCGGCCTGACCGCCTGCAGCAACCGGTCAATGACTGCCCGGGGTTCTTTCTCTCGAATCTCCAGGGTTTCCCGGCGGAGCAGTTCTCCCTGCAAGTTGATCAATCCCACGGTGAGCTGGCGGATTCCCAGCTCGACTCCGAGCGCCAGTTTGGAATTGCCAAGCAGCTGCAGTTGAATCCGTTTCCGCCCGACTTGTTTCCCGGTTTCCACCCCGGTCTCTTCCAGCAAGCCCTCACGGAACAATTCATTGACCAGCACCGTGATGGTCGGAGGAGTCAAGCCGGAGATCTCGCTGATCTCCGCCCGCGAGATCGGGCTTCGCTTTAAAAGAATCTCCAAAATCTTCGAGCGATTATTTTTACGCAAATCGCCCATGTTTTCACCTTTAAGATGGTGCATTGTTCCTCCGGGCATCCATAAAGAGTAGTAGAGTAATTTTTAATTTTTTAAAAGCCATGTGATAAAGTCTTTCGAATCGGCAATTGCCTTGCAAAAAGATATCAAACGACTTTATCACTTGCTTTTCTGAGCTTTTGTGAATACCCCGGCCTTCAGACGGGGTTTATCACAACGCTTTTAAATGATTAACTGATTATTTTGTTCGCTCAGCAAATGAATTACCGCATGATACGCAACGGAGCCATGTCTAAACATGATAACTACGAAATTGAAGCCGAAGTTTTCGGACTGAACTCACCCCCGCAGTCCCCTTCTCTTTTTTACGATTTACCAGGCCTGTCTTGTCAGAAAGAGCGGGGGCGGGTAGGGTCGATCAAAATCCACCAAAAGTCGCTAGGGAGTGAGTTCGATTTATCCCTCCGTCTACTGAGTCAGTCGCTGAGCAAGCTCTCTCAGTCGTTGAGCAAGCTCTCTCAGTCGTTGAGCAAGCTCTCTCAGTCGCTCAGCAAGCTCTCTCAGTCGCCGAGCAAGCTCTCTCAGTCGTTGAGCAAGCTCTCTCAGTCGTTGAGCAAGCTCTCTCAGTCGCTGAACAAGCTCTCTCAGTCGCTGAACAAGCTCTCTCAGTCGCTGAACAAGCTCTCTAATGATTATTTTTTATTCTAATTAATTATTATCATACAAACTGAAACAGTATTTGTCAATCAAGTTTTAATCAGTTTTTTACATTGCCGAACCGGTTTTCGGGCAGAACGGGCATTTACTGTTGATTTCATTGGGTTTTGCTGCAGGGACGGTTTCCATTCAAATCTGTTACAAAAACGCTTGCAAACCTGCCAATTCATGATATGATAATGTTTGTATTAATTAATTTAAAAAACAAATAAATTCCTTGTATCGATCTCCTGCACCTTTTCAAGGAGTCAATCCTGGAAACGGAGGCATCTCTCATGGATCCCCATCTGTTCGCCCTTGACGATGCGCTCGTGATCCGGCCGGAAGCTTTTCGTAAAACCTTCCCGGGCGAGTCATGCGATCTTTTCACTCTGTCCAACGGAGCCGGGCTGGTGGTCCAGATTACCAATTACGGCTGCAAGATTGTCTCCTTGCTGGTTCCCGACCGTCACCACCGGTGGAGCGATATCGTTCTCGGCTATGATGACATCGAAACCTATCGAGACGGCAACCCCTATTTCGGCGCCCTGATCGGGCGTTATGCCAATCGCATCGCCGGCGCGGCCTTTTCATTGCATGGGACGCGGTACTCATTGGCCCGCAATGACGGACTCCATCACCTGCACGGCGGCATCCGCGGCTTCCATGACCGGATCTGGCGGGCCAGGCAGTCCGGGCCGGACTGCCTGGAACTAACGTATTTTTCCCCCGACGGTGAGGAAGGTTATCCCGGCAATCTGGAGGTTCAAGTCCGCTACCGGTTGACCCCGGCCAATGAGTTGATTCTGGAGTACAGAGCGACGACCGATCGGCCGACTGTGATCAACCTGACCAACCACTCCTTTTTCAACTTGGCCGGAGCGGGAGTCTCGACCATCCTGGACACACTGCTCACGATTAACGCCGATCGGTTTACCCCGGTCGATGAGCATTTCATCCCCACCGGACAGCTATGGGAGGTATCCGGGACGCCGCTGGATTTCCGGACTCCGGCGGCGATCGGCGCCCGGATTGATGAGGACTACTCCCAACTGCGATGGGCTCGTGGCTATGATCATAATTATCAGCTGAATAAAAACGGTTCCGAATTGAGTTTTGCCGCCCGCGCCTTTGAGCCGGTCTCCGGCCGGATCATGGAGGTTTATACCACGGAACCGGGCCTCCAATTGTATTCTGGCAATCGGCTCACCGGCCGAACGCCTTTCGTCGGAAAGGGCGGGAAACCCTACCCTCGCTATGGAGCTTTTTGCCTTGAGACGCAACGCTTTCCCGATGCCATCAACCAGCCCGGATTCCCTTCCCCGGTACTAAATCCCGGAGAACGCTATACTTCCGTCACCATTTACAAGTTTACGACGGCCGGCTAACCGATTCCCGCGGCCAACTCCATTCGGAATGCGGCCGCGGGAGAACAGTTATGCCCTCCGGGATTGAGGCTATTTACCGGGGCTCGATCCGGCCCGGCTTATCCGGGATTAATACTTGCCAAAGTCATCTTTCCGCCGGGGTAAACTGCTGGCAGCCGCTTCCTCAACCGCTTCGGCCGGCGGGGCGCTATGCTTCTTTTCCGCCAGATCCTCCAGCACCTTCATGAACTCCGGGTTCAAATTCTGGACTCCGGCATGGGTATAAGTCTCTTTCCTGAGTTTAAACTGGTTGATCAAATCCTTTAGCAACTGTGCCTGACTCGACAGTTCTTCGCTGGCGGAAGCGCTCTCCTCCGAAGTGGCCGAGTTGGTCTGCACCACCTGCGAAACCTGGGTAATGGCCTGATTGACCTGGGCGATTCCCGAAGCCTGCTCATTGGAGGCAGTGGCGATATTGCTGACCAGATTGGCCGCTTCGGCCACTCCTTTGACAATCTCTTTCAAAGCTTCGGCGGTACCATTGGCCATTTTGGTGCCGGCTTCCACCTTCTTGATGGAGCTTTCAATCATTTCCGTCGTCTCTTTGGCGGCATTGGCGCTCCGCGCCGCCAAATTGCGGACTTCCTCGGCCACCACCGCGAACCCTTTACCGTGTTGGCCGGCCCGGGCCGCTTCCACCGCCGCGTTCAGGGCCAGGATATTCGTTTGGAAGGCGATCTCATCGATCACTTTAATGATCTTGGAAATATTATTCGAGGAATCGTTAATCTCCAGCATCGCGCTGAGCATCTCTTGCATCTGCGCGTTCCCCTGAGTGGCCTTGTCGCGCGCGGCCGAGGCCAGTTCATTGGCTTGACTGGCGTTCAAAGCATTCTGTTTGGTCTGGGAAGCGATCTCTTCAATCGTTGAAGTAATCTCCTCGATGGAGCTGGCCTGTTCGGTCGTTCCCCGCGACAGACTCTGACTGGATATGGAGACCTGACGGGCGCCGGTAGCCACCTGGTCGGCGGCGGCATTGATGTTCTTCAGCACGTCATTATTCTTGTCGATCATCTCATTCAGCTTCGTGCCCAGCAAGTCATTGGGGGATTTCGCCTTCACCTGGATGGTCAAGTCGCCGGCCGCTATTTTTTCGACCGCGAAGGCCTGATCGCGGATATTGGCGATCATCTTCGCGAACGCCTCCATTAAGATACCGATCTCATCCTTCGTCTCGGCGTGCACCTTGACGGTGACGTCGCCCAGCGCCAACTGCTCGGCGGCAGCCACCATTTTCCGAATCGGATTGCTGATCAGGCGGGATATCCAAATGCCGAGCGCGATGGCGACTATTACGGCGATGGCCACGATGATCACCATCGTCAGGATGGTGTTATCCGTGTTCCGGGTCAACTGATCCGAATGCTTCTGGCCGTTTTCGATCTTGTAATTGACCAGATTGGTGATGGCTTCTTCGACGGCGTTTGCCAAGTCGCCGCCCTCATTGCGCATGATGGCGATGGCCTCCGCGTCTTTGTCGGCTTCGGCGGTCCGGATGATGGTGTCGCGCACCGGAATAAACTTTGCGATGGCCTCTTTCAAACGGTTGAACTCGTTGCGGACCCGGGTAGTGCGGATGGTTTTTCCGAAAGCGGCAAGATTCTCGTCGATGATCCGGTCCGATTCAACGAGCTTCTTTTGGTATTGACTTTTATCGGCTGCTGCATCGGCCAGGATCGTCTCGCGCATCGCCACCCGCTCAATCTGGAAGGCGATGGCCACCTGGCCGATCTGAGCTTGCGCCAGGCCGTACTGTTCATATAAATCCGTGTACTTGGCGTCGCTGTCTCTTAAATTGAGAATTCCCACGATTCCCAAGATCCCGGCGATCGTAGCGACCAGGATGAAGCCGATCAGTAATTTCACTGCAATCTTCAGGTTATAAAACCATTTCATCGATGTTACCTCCTGTTATTTGTCCATGAATCCCTTCGATGTCTTGAAAAAGCGCTTTTAAAAGCCATGTGATAAAGTCCTCAAATTCGGAAATCATCCTTTCAATGGACTAAAAAACGACTTTATCACTTGCTTTTCTGAGCTTTTGTGCTCACCCTGGCCTTCGGACAGGGTTTATCACAACGCTTTTAAGCGATCGAGCTTAAGTTTTCCAACTCGGCGCCGTCCAGCAGCCGGTCGCAGTCCAGCAATAGCTTGACTTCATTACCGACCTTGCCGATGCCTCTCAGGAAACGGTGCTGAGAGCCGTCGCCCAGCGCAGGCGGGGGCGCGATCTCATCCGCCGTGATCGGCAGCACTTCCGAGACCGCGTCCACAATTAATCCCACGGCAACCGCCCCGACATGGATGACAATCGTGCAAGTCCGGTTGGTATATTCCCGGGCCTCTTTTTTGAAGCGCAACCGCATGTCGATGACCGGGATAATCTTGCCGCGCAAATTGATAATCCCTTTGACATAGGCGGGAATCTCCGGGATCTCGGTAATGGCCTGCAGGCCGATGATCTCGGTCACGTACCGGATTGCAATCCCGTATTCCTCGTTGCCCAGGGCGAAGGTAAGGTACTTGTCTTTTTGGGAATCCTCGGCCAGTTCCAGTGGTTCTTCTTCCAATCGGTTCACCATCTTTGCTCCCTTCCTTGGACGTATCCAATGATTTAATTCACGAAGCTTGTCATGTTTCATCCCTTCCGTGCCATTGCGCCTCCCATGCTTCCAATTTGAAACTGACGCTCCGTTTTTACCCGTTTTTTGAATTCATTGCTAACGAAAAAGCGGAAAGACAATGCCGAAGCCGAACTTGCAGGCATTACCTTTCCGCCTTGAGTTGCCTTAACCGGTCGCTTATCGAGACTAGCCTTTTCAACTCCTGGAGAAGTAACGAACCGGATCATATGATTTTTTAACTACACTTATCTTTCATCCGCAAGGGTTTATTGAAGATCAACACCATAACCTGCTGGTCGTATTGGAAATCAAAATCGAAGATATAATTGTTCAGCTTCACCTCATAGTCTTCGAATAACCGGTTAAATTGGGTCTTGAACCTGGTATCGATGATCTGCTTGCGAATATCCCAGACCAGTCTTTTATTCTCTTCCGAAATACGCAGCAACGTTTTTTCCAGGGGAGTTAAAGAATCTTTGATGGTCAGATGCAAGCAGTTCTCATCGATATGGACCTTTACGATGCTCGGACCTTTGCCAAGGGAATTCTTGCATTCCTCAATCACCATACGGACGATCTCTTTTGTTTCCATATTCACCTCAGCGCCTTCGCATCAATCCAATGACGCCTTCGACGGCCATAGTGAAAGAATTCCAACTTTGAACCCCCCCTATTCATTTGTAAACCCCATTTCCCCATTAGCAATCCTTTTGGATAATCCTTTTTGAGCCGGTGGAGCGAGACGGTTTGCCGAAGGATCTTCTTTCCGGGCTTGACCGCAGCGGAGCGAAAACCGGTGCAAATAAAAAAGGTAATGCTTAAATAAGACTTAAGCATTACCTTCCCCTGAGCCGTTGCCTTAACTTTTTCTCTCCTGAAGAAAAGTCTTTTCAACTTGCGAAAGAGGTAACTTAACCGTCGCCTGACAACCGTTTGGGATAATGCAGCCACCGCCGGAGCATTCTGCTCCCTGCCCAAAGGTTGCCTTAACCGGTTCTCTCATAAGAACGGCCTTTTCAACCCGGTACAGAGATGACATAACATCTCCGCATGAGGCTTCCCGACATAAAAAAAAGGAATTACTGACAAAAAAAGATTGTATATTTGGTTTCTGATATATATTTCTATCTATCGTCAGGCCGATTCAGTTCCTTTAGCAAAAAGTTTCCGTAAAAAAATGCCAGATTGACAAAAACCGTTTCCATCAGCCCCCTCTTCGCCAGGAGCTGCCGGACTCATCTTTCCTCTTCATCGATCGTAATCGATGGCCTGAAAGAAGAGAACCCGATAAAACCGCGTTTTCACCCCATAAACCCGTCCTAATCGGCCGAAGTTCAGAATCCGGCGAAGGAAGAGCCCGGGAGGCAGGGAATGACTCCGGACGCCAAAGGAAGCGGAACCGTTCCCTGCCGGATGGGCTGCCGATCCCGGAGCGGTTTAACGCGGTATACAGACCGGCTGGCCGGGTTGGAGGGCGTTGGGATCCCGGAGATCGGGGTTGGCTGCCAGCAACTGTTGCGGGGTCAGGCCGTAGCGCCGGGCAATGGCATAGAGCGTATCGCCCGGTCGGACCCGGTAAATGGTTCCGCCATAGCAAGGGAAGGGACCGCCGCCGGGGGCGGGCGGCAAGCAGACGGTCTGACCGACCTGCAGGCGGTCGGGGTCCAGGCCGGGATTGATGGCTAACAAGGCATCGAGCGGATAGCCGAAGCGGCGGGCGATCCCGATGAAGGTATCGCCGGCCTGGATGGTGTAAGGCCGGCCCGGGCAGGGCTCGACGCGAGGACCGGCCGGGATGCAGATCCGCTGACCGACCCGCAGGCCTTCGGGATGAACCCCGGGGTTGGCCGCGAGCAATGCCTGGACCGCGATCCCGTACCGTCCGGCGATCCCGTAGAGGGTCTCCCCGGCCAGCACCGTGTAGGAGAAGCCGCCCGGACACGGCCCCGGCGCGACAGCCACCGGAATACAGATCGTCTGGCCGATCACCAGGTTACCGGGGTTGACCCCGGGATTGGCGGCCTGCAACGCGGCCACGGTGGTCCCGAAGCGAGACGCCAGGTTATAAAAGGCGTCACCTGGCCGGATCGTATAGGCCGTTCCGCCCGGGCAGGCGTCAGGAGATAAGTTGACGGACATCGAATGGACCTCCTCAAACGCTAGGAAAGCGAACACATCGAATGATACTGTTCGTATATCCTATTCTGGACATGAGGAAGCGGTGTCCCGGATCCGGACAGTTTACCCGGGCGCTCGGCGGTTGGCCGTTTCCGCGGGGCCAAGGAGCCGCGTTGGTCCGCTCCCGGCCGATTGTAAATCATTCCGGGATCCTCGCCGGTTCATCGCCGAGGCTCAAGGGGATGGCTCGGGATGGCATTCGGCTTTGCCCAGCACTTTCAGGAGCTGCCGATGGTTGATCTCCGTCATCAAACCTTCCTTCAACCAATGCTTCGGGCAGCCGCTGTAGTTCAGCAAGACGCATTGGACCGGAATGCCCAGGGCCTTCACCTTCCAGCCGCCGGAGAGCAGGTTGAGCACGCACGCCACGCCGACCACGCCCAGTCGCTCCCGGACTTCCGGCGCGGCGACGCCCCGGGCGAAAAGCGACGATTCATGCGGCACGAAATAAACCTCGAAATCATACTTCCGGCCCAGCCGGGTCAGTTGTCGGACCCCGCACCCCGCCGCACATTCCCGGCACTGCCAACCCAAAGCGGACCGCACCGCCCGGCAGCCTCCCCCGGGCTCCCGGCGCAGACAAGCGGGGAGCAATACGGCCTGGCGCGGCCGGGCCAGAAACTCGGGCCGGAAGGCCCGGTTCATGAGCGCCGCGCCCACCATGTTCAAATGATACTCCTCCCGCCGCCGGCCGCAGAAGACCCAGTCCTCCCGGAAACGATAGCGGGAATGCTCCTCCGCCAAAAAACGCTCCACCTCCGGCGTATACCGGCCCAGAACCGCCGCGCTCTCCCGCGCGAACCAGGCGGCGCAGTCGCAGGCCCCTGCCAGGATCCGGGCAGCTTCCTCCGGCGTCCGGCGCCTCAGATAAGTCCGCCAGGCCCGGAGCCGGATGACCTCCTGGCCGAAGTCTCCGGTGGCGCGGAGCCAGCGCAATAGCTTGTCGAGCTGAGCCAGGGTCGGCGCCGCATCCGGCGCGGAGCGGGACGGATAATTTCCCCAAGCCGTCAGTAAAATGCCCCTTCCCCAGTCGGCCGCGGCCTTGAATAACGCCACGCGGCGCACCCCGGCCAGCCCGGCGGAAACATAAAGCGGCAGTGGAGCGGCTCCGAGAGCCGCCCCGCCGACGGTCCGCCATAATGTCCCCAGCATCAGCAGTTCCAGGCCATACTCCGGCCGGCTGCGCGGCGTTTCGATTCCGGCCGCGCCGACGAAAGAACGGAAATCGTCCAGCCACGGTCCGAATGAGGCTTCCATCGCTTCGAGCACCTGGTCCGCGAAAGCGTCCACATCCCGATAGTATCCGTCCGAACCGAGCGGGTGGTTCTGCAATTGATAAGGGAGGAGCGGCATGGCGACACCTGCTTTTTGGGAATTCACACCCGATTTGATCGATCCGTGTTGCAATCGATCCTCAGGGTATTCCTAATTTATCATACCAAAATCCATCGGGATGGGCCAGATCCTCTCGGCCAGCCAGGGAACGGACGAGTATCCAAATTTTTGAGGGGAATGCATATCCTCTCAAATGCGTGGAAAATTAGCCCCATGAATAAAGACCCCTCTCCTGACGCTTTGATCAATTTCATCAGCGGTCTCGGCTACAAACCCATCGATCTGGAGGTCCGGTCGGTGGTCGCGGCGGATCATTCCCTGACCCACCTGGTGTTTCGGAAGGGTTTGGCCGATCCTGCCATTCTGACGGATACGCTCTCCCAGGCTCCGAAACTTTCCAGGCAAAGCTTTGCCCCCTTCGGCGAGGTCCTGGTCTATGAGGAGGCGAGCCGTCTGACCGAGGCCATGAATCAGGGCGCCACCATCGTATTCCTCGAGGATCACCAGCCTTTTGCGGTGCTGACTCCGGCCTGGGTCAAACGGCCCCCGGGCGAGCCGCTGATCGAACGCTCGATCCGGGGTTCCTATCATGCGTTCACCGAGGACATCTTCGACAATTTGGCGGTGGTTCGCAAGGTCCTTCCCGACGCCAACCTGGTCGCCGAAGAGCTGGCCATCGGGCAACGGACCCGGACCAAGACCGCTCTCGCCTACCTGCAGGACGTGGCCAATCCCGATCTCGTTCAAGAGGTGCGGCTGCGGCTGGCGCGGCTCCGGATCGATGCCGTCCTCGACTGCGGCGTCGTCGAGGAATTGATTCAGGACTATCCCTGGACGCCGTTTCCGCTGAACCAAAGCACCGAACGTCCGGATAAAGTCGCCGGATATCTGCTCGAAGGAAGGGTGGCCGTATTCATCGACAATTGTCCCCGGGCGATCGTCCTGCCGGTATCCCTCAACGATCTGTACCAATCGCCCGACGATTATTATTTCAATTTCTGGTCCGGCAGCATGATCCGGATCGTCCGTTTCGTGGGCAGCCTGATCGCCGTGGCCTTGTCCGGCCTCTATATCGCCCTGGTCGGAGCCAGCCCCCAGCTCTTGCCGATCACCCTGGGCCTGGAGATCGCCGGACTCCGGGTCGGCATGCCGCTGCCGCTGCCGATGGAGGTGATCCTCACCGAATTGATGGTGGAGCTATTTCGGGAGGCTGGGCTCCGCCTCCCCGGCGGCATCAATGTCTCCATGGGCGTCTCCACCGGGATCCTGCTCGGCCTGGCGCTGGTCATGACCGGCTATATCTCCACCCCGACCATCATCGTGGTTGGCCTGACCGCCATTGCTTCCTTCTCGACCCCTAACTTTTCGGTCGGCTTCACCTGGCGGGTGCTGAAATACTTTCTGATCCTGGCCGCCACTTTCCTGGGGTACTATGGCTTCATCCTGGGCGCGGTGTTGATCCTGGCCCATGTCGCCAGCCTGACCTCTTTCGGTTCGGCCTACGCCTCCCCCTGGGGTCCTTTCCAGCTTTCCGGGGTCCCGGATTCGCTGATCCGGTTCCCGCACCGTTTGCGCAAGAAACGCCCGTCCGTTGCCAAACCGCTGCAACAGACGCGGCAACAGAATTCCGGCGAGGAGTAACTGTTACGGCGATGAATCATCCGTTGACCAGTAAATTGTATCTGCCGCTGATCCTCATGTCCATTCTGGGTTTCGGGATAATGTTCCACCCTTTTACCTTGAATAAAAACATCGGGGTCAATGCTTATCTCACCATTGTCTTCGGCTTCCTCCTTGCGGTCCTGGGGCTTTTGGCCATCCGTGCGCTGCTGGGGAAGTATCCGGGGGAATCGTTGATCGACTGGGGCAACCGGCTGCTGGGCCGGGCCGGCTGGCTGGGGTCCGGTCTGGTGCTGGCCATCGTCCTGGTCTTTACCGTGCTCGCGGTCCGCCGGCTCACCGAACCCATCGGCACGTCGATCCTTTTTCTGACCCCGGAATGGGCCAATATCCTCAGTTGCGTTCTGGTCATCACCTATATCGCCCAGCTCGGCGAGGAAGCCCTCGGCCGCCTCTGCTCCATCTGTTGCGGCCTAATCCCGGTCTTCGGCCTCAATCTGCTCCTGGGGTTTGGCAGCGTGACCTTAGCCCAGGTCCATCCGGCCTATATCATCCGGGATCTCCGCTACCTGAACTACTGGTGGGCCGGGCTGCCCGGCTTCGTACCGGTGCTGCTGATCGCGTCCTTGATCCGGACCCGGGATTTCCGGGACCGTTTCCGGTATGTCCTGCCCACTGTGGGCCTTGGCGCGCTCATTCTCGGGATCACCGCCTTTGAGATCGTCGGCGTCTTCGGCGCCGGGGGGATCCAGCGCTATCCCAGACCGGTCATGGCTTTTATGGGAACCATCCGCCTGGCCCAGGAGTATTTTTTCCAAAATTTCGTGTTGACCACGCATCTTTTCGTGTTTACCGCCCAATCGCTGGTTATCGCCACGGTCCTGCTGCGGGTGCTGGCCAACGGGATCATCGCGCTGTGCCGCATTCCCCGGAAACGCAGCCGTTGGGTGATTCCGGCGCTGGCGGCAGTGGTCTATCTGTTGACCCTGTTTTCAGACCTGATCGTCTATGCGCGGTACAACAACCCGCTGATCATCTCCGGCAGCTTCTTCATCCTGGCCTACCTCGGGATCCTGTGGTTATTATCCCGGCTCAGGAGGGACGGCCGGCCATGAGCGTCATCAAATTGGCCCGCGCGGGCCTCTTCGCATTGCTATTGTCCCTAACCGGCGCCGGCTGCTGGGATATATCGCCCATCGAGGACCGGGCCCTGGCGCTGATGCTCGGCCTCGACCGGGTGGGAGACGGATACCGGGTCAGCATCCAGGTGCCGACCATCTCCAATTTCATTCAAACCAATAACGGCGGCGTCCAACGCGACCAACACGCCTTCCAGGCTTTCGTGGAGCAAGGCGCCTCGCTGGCGGGGATCTTTCAACGGCTGGAGGATGAGAATTACCGGATCCTGATCGCCGGATCGGTAAAAGTGATCATCGTCTCGCGCTCGCTGGCCGAACAAGGACTCTCGCGACTGCTTGCCAGCTTCCTGCGGCAGCCAATGATCTCCCCCCAGACACTGTTGCTGTTGGCCATCCAAAGCCCGGAGGAGGTTCTCCGCTGGCAGCCCGGCTTCAAAATGCAACCGGCCCTCATCATCGGGAAGCAACTCCGCGCACCCTTGAAGCGATCCTTCTCCTACCCCATGGAGCTTTGGGAATTCGTCGCCAGGGTGGACAACCGGGCGCCCGACCCGTATCTGCCGCTGATCCGGATCAATCGGGCCAACGGGAGTTATTTGCTGGAAGGCCTGGCGCTCTTCCGCGACGACAAGCTGGTCGGGTTCCTCAGCCCCGAGGAGGCCTACCTCTTTGGCATCTTGAGCGGCAAAGCCCGGAAAGCCATCATCCAGTTCGCCGCCGGGCAGGACTCCGTTACGCTTCACAACGTCTACCACCGGACTCGCCTCGACGTGGTCAGGTCCAACCACCGCAACATCCTGCGGATGCGGATCGCGGTCAAAGGGAGCATCCTCGATCTCCCTCCCTCTATGGAGACCGACCGGCCGGAAAACCTGGAGTATCTGAAGGAAGAGGCGCAACGCCAATTGACCGCCCGCATCGGCGGCCTCATCAAAAAGTTCCAGACCCTCGGCGTCGACCCGGTCGGTTTCGGCAATCAGCTGATCATCGCCGGCGTTCCGGAATGGCGGGAGACCTTCCGCCAGATCCCCTTCCGGATCCAGACCACCATCGACTACCGCTATACGCCGCCCGCCCGTTGAGGCGGGAACGGCCGCCTTCCGCCGGGACCCGTCCGCCGTTCCGGCATTGGGGACGCTTATTTTCTACGTTCTCCTCGCCTCCGGAGCCTCAACCTATGGTACAATAAATGCGATGTCAAAAATTACTGCGAGGATGGATGAACCATGTTTCCTGCCTGGGTGTATTATGCGCTGGGGTCGGCTTTTTTCGCCGGACTGACGGCCTTGTTCGGCAAGATCGGGGTAAGCGGAATCAACTCCAACTTGGCCACTTTTTTGCGGACCATCGTGGTGCTGCTCTTTTCCGGCGGCATTGTGCTGGCGACCGGGGGCTGGCAGAATCCGGCCCGGTTGCCCCAGAAGACGCTGGGGTTTCTGATTCTGTCGGCGCTGGCCACCGGAGCGTCCTGGCTCTGTTATTACCGCGCCCTGCAACTGGGGCCGGCCTCGAAAGTAGCGCCCATCGACAAGCTGGGAGTGGTCTTCGCGATGGTGTTGGCCTTCGTCTTTTTAGGCGAAAAAGCCGACCTCAAGACGGTCGGCGGCGGGCTGCTCATCGCGGCCGGAGCCCTGGTCATCGCGTTGAAGTAAGCCTCCGGCGGGATCCGGCGGCGGTCCGCCGTTCTTGAGGAGGTTCGCAAAGCCGCGGCGACTGTCGCCATACCTGCTTCAGGCCTGCCGGCGTCCGCGGCGGCGATTCCGGTTCCCCTGGCGGTCACCGCCACAGTGGCAGCGCTCATTGCCGGAACTGAGGCGGTGACTGCCAGGGTTGCGGCGGGGAACCTCATGATTGCGGCGATCGTTGCCGCGGTTGCGCGCGAGGCTCCGGTCGCCGCGGCGGCGACCGCCACAGTTTCGTCGCGGCTCAAAACAAACGCGGCAAAGGCCGCCGCTTTTCCTTTTCCAAGCCATGACGCTCTGGCGAGGGGCGCCGCGGCGCCGCCGGGAACTCCGGGACGGCCCGGACGCTTCCGGTTTCAGCCCACGCCGGATCAAAATCCTGCCACGGCCGCCCGTCGTGATTCAAGCGCCGTTCTCTTTGGCTGCGGGCAATTGGATGGTGAAGGTCGTGCCCACCCCGACGGCGCTGGCGACGCGGATCGTACCGCCGTGGTTGGCGATGATCTGCTTGGCGATGGCCAGTCCCAAGCCGGCTTTCCCTTTGGAGCGAGAGGCGTCCACTTGGTGAAAGCGGTCAAAGATCTTCTCCAGGTGTTCGGGGGGGATCCCTTCGCCGCTGTCGGCGATGCTCAACTGGAGGCTTTTCCCGGCCGGGCGCAGCGCGATCCGGATGCTGCCGCCGGCGGCGGTATGGCGGATGGCGTTGTCGAGCAGATTCTCAATCACCCGCCGCAGATGGGATTCGTCGCCATGGCATAGCGCCGGACCGCCGCTCTCGGTTTCGAGCCGGATCTGCTTGGCAGCTGCCAAAGGCCCGAAGGATTCGGCCACTCTGGCGACGACGTGGTCCAGGGGAAAATTCCGTTTCTCCAACACATACTGGTGCGAATCGATCCGCGCCAGGAGCAACAGCTGCGAAACCAAGCCGGTCATCTGTTGCAGCTCTTCGTTGATATTGTTCAGCCAATCCATCTGTTCGGCCACGGTCTCCCGGGGGTTGCTGAAGACCACGTCCAGATTGGTCTGGATAATGGCCAGCGGGGTCCGCAATTCGTGCGAGGCGTCCGCCAGAAAATCTTTCTGCTGTTGCCAGGCCTTTTGGATGGGAGCGATCGCCCGCTGGGCCATAAAGAGGCTGCCGGCCAGCGACAGCACAAGAAAGATGACTCCGGTGACGATCAGCGAGACCACCAGCGACTGCTGGATATTCTTGTCCTGCCTCAGGTCCTGAAAGATGATGACCGATCCCGCCCCCTTGGCGAGGGCGGTCCGGTAGTAATAATAGCTGGAACGGGAGAAAGCGACGGTCCCGCTCTCTTTACGCGCCCCCATGATCTTTTGCACCGTCCCGGAGAACTCCGCTAGCAGCGGCTCCATTCCGGGGGACTGAATCATATTCCCGGCGGGTCCGGTCTTAACGAAAAAGACCGGCGCCAAAGGCCGCTTAGCGGGGGGCTTGGGACCGAAAGGTTCCAGTAGCCGGACCGGCGGCGCCAGAATCCGGATCCGCTTCTCCAGTCCGGACGGGTCCCGCTGTTTGAGAAGGCCGAAAGCTTCCGGCGGTTTGGGAAAGCCGAAAGATTGCGGCGGTTTAAACGGATCAAAAGGCCGCTCCCGGCCGGGCTGGGGAGGCCGCTGGTCAAAGGGGGGAAATTCCGGCACGGTGCCGGATTTGATGAGCGTAGCCAGCCGTTTCGAAAAAAATTCGGCGTGGCTGATCATTTTGATCTGCAGCAAAATATAAACTCCGATGGTGAGCGAGACAAACAGCGCGGTAATGATGGCCAGATTGGTGAAGATGAATTGGAGTCGCAGTTTACGAAACATCGGCTTCTCCCTTGATAAAATACCCCACGCCGCGAACGGTCTGGATGCAGGAAGCGGAGAGCTTCTTCCGGAGGTAATGGATGTAGAGATCGATATTGCCGAATTCGGTCTCCGAGTCGTAACCCCAGACCCGCTCGAAGATTCGTTCCTTGGTCACCACCTGCCCATGGTTCCGCATCAGGATCTCCAGCAGCAGCGCCTCCTTGACGCTCAGCTGGATCGTAGCCGCGCCCCGGGTCACTTCACATTTGAGCGGATCCAGGATCATCCCCGCCGCCGCGATGGTGTCCCCGACCCATTCCTTGCTCTTTCTGCGGGCGAGCGCCCTGAGCCTGGCGAGGAGCTCCTCCGTGGCAAAGGGCTTGATGAGGTAGTCGTCGGCCCCCGAATCCAGCCCCTCCACCCGATCCTGGGGGAGGTCCTTGGCGGTCATAAAGATCACCGGCGTATGAATCCCCTGCCGGCGCAGTTCCTTGATGACCGACAAGCCGTCGTTGCCCGGTAACATCCGGTCCAATACGATCAGGTCATAGTTTCCGCTCTCCGCCATCTCCAGGCCGGTGATCCCGTCGACGGCCACATCGACGATATAGCCGTTCTTGCGCAACAGATGGGAGAGGGCTTTCACCAATTTTATCTCATCCTCAACGAGCAACAATCTCATAACAACCGCTCGGACCTCCTTCTGCCCCGGTCCCGGCCTTTCGGCCGGCTGCCGATGCAAATCTGACGTTTCATATCCATGCAACACCCTCATTATCGCATAGCCGGTGAAACAAAACCATGTTTCGATGCTACCAGCCGGTTTCAGCTACATTTTTTGGGAAATGCCGAAATCCCTGCCGCCATTTCCCGAAGAAACCAGGACGAAATGAAACCTATTTATAGCATAAGCGATGTTCCTTTGAATTTCATTTACATTTCAAAGAATTTTCAAAGATCTTTTCTTAGCCAAATCAATAATTGCCGGGGCCCCTCCGGGCCTACCCCGCACTGCAAAAATTAAAATTTTTTTCCTTCGTCAAAAAGGCTTCAAACTAAATACAATTCCAACATTCACCTGCGAAAATAAAAATAGAATCAATTGTCCAAGGACGGATAATCTTTACAAGGTTGTAGTACCGAGGGTGTTCGCATGAAATTATTATTGGTGGAGGATGAATCCAAACTTGCCGAAGCGCTATCACACTTGTTAAAGAAGAATGGCTTTGTGGTCGATGTGGCACTGGACGGCGAAACAGGACTGGAAATGGCTTGCATGGGGATTTACGATATTATTGTCCTCGATCGCATGTTGCCGCAACAAGACGGGCTCTCGTTGCTCTGCGAATTTCGCAGGCTGGGGCATGACACGCCAGTCCTGATTTTGACCGCCAAGGACTCGCCGGAAGACCGGGCGGAAGGCCTGAACGCCGGCGCCGACGATTATCTGGTGAAACCCTTTTATAGCGTCGAGCTGTTGGCCAGGCTCCAGGCACTGGGACGCCGCAGAAATAAAGACCTGGTTGAAAACGTCCTGGTTGCTGACGATCTGGTTTTCGATCCGATGCGCGGCCAAGTCATCAAAGACGGCGCGGTCATCCAGTTGACCGTGAAAGAATCGCAACTTTTAGAACTATTAATCCGGAATCACGGCCGGGTCGTCACCAAAGAGCTGATCGTTCAAAAGGTATGGGGATTCAATTCCGACGCCGAATTTACCTCCGTCAACCTTTACGTCCATTATTTGCGGAAGAAGCTGAACATCACCAACCTCAAGACCGTCCGGGGAGTCGGATATTATCTGCAAAGAAATAAGAATGTCGCCCAAACCGCCAACTAAAAACCGCCGAATCTCTTATGCTTTTCAAGCCGCCGGTAATCAACCCGGTGGTTTTTTTTCTATGGATGCCGGCTGCAAAAAAATTCCTGAAAGGCGTGGACTAAACATAATTCCAATATTCAATTTAATGGATTTCCAATATTCCGGCCCGATGCCATCAGTAATTCCCATAGAAAGGCGGTGTTGCGGATGATGCGGTTACGCCGCAAACCATGCGGCAGAGATCCTGCCCCATTCCCGATGCGGTAGGGCCAAACATTTTTCACCGGTTTTGGCAGGCCAAGGAAATGGGCTGTCAAACCATGACCTGACCCAGATCAGTACGGATGCTTCATTAAAAAATCAAGGAGGAAATCACAATGGGTATGATCATCAATCACAATCTCTCGGCGTTAAACACCTACAATCAGTTGAACCTGAACAACACCGCCATGAACAAGTCCCTGCAGAAACTGTCGTCCGGCTATCGCATCAACGCCGCCTCGGATGACGCGGCGGGCCTGGCAATCTCCGAAAAGATGCGCGGCCAGATCCGCGGGCTCGACCAGGCCAGCGAAAATGCCCAGGATGCGATCTCCATGGTCCAAACCGCCGAGGGCGCGCTCGATGAGACCACCAACATCCTGCAACGTATGCGCGAGCTGGCCGTCCAGTCCTCAAGCGATACCAATACCGACTCCGACCGCCAAAACATTCAGGACGAGATGGACGCCTTGATCGAAGAGATCAACCGCATCGCCAATGACACCGAATTCAACACCAAGAAACTGCTGGACGGTTCGATGGGTTCCAAGACCGGCGACGTTGCCAATGTCCTGTCCAATACCGCTCTTGATACGGCCACGGCGGCAACATCGACTCTGACAACTCTGAATGACAGTGATACCAACAGTTTGGGTATCAGCGCGAGCGACACCGTCACCGTCAGCTACGTTAAGAATGGCGAATTAATCAGCTATGATGTCACGGTAGCCACGGACACTACTCTGGCCGACCTGGCCGATGCCGACGCCAACGGGACCAATACCGATGACGATTTCACACTGACGGTCACCGCCGACGGCGTAATCACTGCCACCGCTAACACCGCAGGAACCGCCGACGCCGTTTACGGTCTGACCATTACGGTCAAAGATGCCGACGGCGATACCAATACCACCGCCACCAACGCCTTGTCCAGCTTCACCCAGACCACCAAAGCGCAGGACAAACGGAATGACGGTTCATCCACGGTGCTCATCGGGGCCAACACCGGCCAAAGCATCAATATCAGCATCGACAAGATGGATGCCGCTTCGTTGGGCGTGGAGGGCCTGGACGTCAGCTCCCAGGATGCCGCGGATATCGCCATCAAGGTGATTGACACCGCCACCTCGGTCGTCACCACCGCCCGTTCCAAAATGGGCGCCATTCAGAACCGCCTGGACAGCACCATCAATAATCTGACCACCTCCAGCGAGAACCTGACTTCCGCCGAATCCCGGATCCGCGACGTCGACATGGCTTCGGAAATGGCCAACTATACCAAGTTGAGCGTTCTCAACCAGGCCGCCACCACGATGCTGGCCCAAGCCAACCAGCTGCCCCAGCGGGTGTTGACTCTGTTGCAAGGCTAACCTAAGGGAGTCTCCGATTCCCAGTGGTACAATTCCTCAAATATCCATAAATTAAGCGCCCATTCCTTTCGAGGGATGGGCGCTCTTGACTCTCGGTTCATGTTGAATACGAGTTACCCTTTGGCGTTCAACCGGTTGCCCCGCGTCAGCGGCGCCCAGCGCGCCTCATATTTTCTCATCAATTGACGCTGCATCCGGATCTTTCGCATTTCCGCCCCGATACGCTCCCGTTCCGCCTGAGCCTCCCGCAACACGCTGTCGCTCCGCTCCAGTACCGCGGCTTGTTGGGCCGCGACGGCCCGGATGACATCCGCCATTCCAGCTTCGGACCGCTCGTCGCCGGTCTCGGTCAGATCCCGATCCACAGCGGCGAGCTCCTCAATGAGCGCCGCGCGCTCGCGCAGCAGGCGCCGGATACCTCTCATCTCCCGGCGGCGGATAAAACGGCTCTGCGTTTCGGTATTCGCGGCGATCTGTTCCAAAATCCGCTGTTTCCGCAGCAGGCATTCATGCTTTCCAGCCCGGCTCATGTCGCTCAACTCCCTGAAAGATAGGATTGCAATGCGGACAGTTGCGCGTTCATCTGGGAGATATACGTTTCCAAGGCGGAATACTGTTCGTAGAGACGATCTTCCTCATCGTCCAGGCGGTCTTCTTCCTTGTCGATCTTCTCCTGATAATCGTTGATCATGTCGGTCAAGGTATTGTCCGTATTCGACGCGTCATTTTCGATACCGGCCTTCTCCAACAAAAACCCTTTATTGCCGCTGTTATCCCGGATGCTGGAGATGTTGTCCTGAATGATGTCATAAAAACGGTAGGCAATCCCTTCCTGTTTATAGCGGGTCTGCCGCTCGGAGGAGCTCAGTTTACGGACGGTGGTCGTCCCCGAGTAATCGGAGGACTGCTGGGTGAAAAGTTCCATCACCTGATCGGGATCGCTTTGGATCGCTTCCTTCAGCTTATCCTCGTCAATATACAGTTTGCCCTTTTCATCATAGGTCCCCGTGGTGATCCCGATGCTGGCCAGAGTGGACGACTGACCGGAAATCGAATCATAGAGAGCCATCCGCAGGTCGTCGAGGAGACCCTGCAAAATGGAATCGTTGCTCAACAACCCGGTTTTGGCCTTTTCATTCCAATTCTCGATCTCCTCGTCGGACATCTCATCTTCCTGCGCCTCAGTGAGCGGCGGATAGTCGGAATCATACTCGGCCGAGAGTTCGCCGTTGATGGTGCTGATCAGCGCATTATAATCGTCCACAAAACTCTCAATACTGTCGTAGATGGCGTCGACATCCTGGGTGAGCGTGATCGTGGCGGCCTCGGTGGTCTCTTGATTGAAGGTATAGGTAACGCCGTCCACCGTTACCGTATTCGAGCTCCGGGTCAAACTCTGCCCGTCGATAGTCACCTTGGCATCGGTCCCGGCGGTGGATTGGTTCAAAGCAGCCGACAAGAATGTACTGCCGCTCTCGCTCACGGATAAGGTTTTTTGCGCGCCCGTCGTGGTGGCAGTCAACACCAGTCGGTCGTTCAACTCATCGTATTTCAGGGTCGCTCCGGCGTCACTGTTGTTGATTTCGCTGATCATTTCCGAGAGCTTTGTATCTTTGTCGAAAGTGAAACTGACGCCATTGATGGACAATTCGACCTGGCCGTCTTCATTGAATTGAAAGCTGCTACTCATCGTGGTGGCCAGCGTCTCCAGCGTATCGGTGGTGCTGATCCGGTTGGAGAGTGTGGTGCTGCTAAAGCCCAGGGCGGTCAAGGCGCTGGAACTGCCGGAACTGCTCGGTTTACTGATCGTTATCGCTTGGACGCCGCTATCGGTGGCGGATTGGATGGTCAGGATCCCCGATTCGTCTTCGCTCACCGTCACCTTGCCCTCGCCCACCGCATCGTCGATGGCTGCCTGGAGCGAATCCAGATCCGTCACCGAGCTGTCCAGAGTCACCGTGGTCTGCGTGCCATCCAGCGAGATAACGAAACTGGTACCGGCCAGTGAATCATAATCCGCCGCCGTGGTTCCCTGGATATCCGCTGACAGCCGGCTGCCGGTCGCCAGCGACGCCGCCGTGGCCAACTGGCTGACCTCGACGGAATGGGTCCCGGACGCCGCGCTGCTGGTGTAGCTCGCCGTGACTGCACTGGAGCTGCTGGTGACGGAGAATTGTTGAAAAGTCGTCTCGCTCATCAAATTGCTGGAAGAAGTAGTATCAAAATACTTGCTGGCAAATGCCTGAATATCTTCGATAATACTCCGGTATGCTTCCTGGCGCCATTCCGCCAGCTGCTGTTGCTGCTGCAGTTTGTTCAATTTGGTTGCTTTGGCGGTCATCAGCTGTTCGACGATGGAATCCACGTCAAGGCCGGAAGATAGACCGCTGATTACGGTTCGGCCGTTGACAGTGGTCGAAGATATGCTACTGCTGGAACTGGACATTCGTCTCGCCTCCTTGCTTTTTTCGGTCAGGAACTCTTACAGCCTGGCAATCCGCATCGGTTAAAAGATGCGCGGTCAGGTCAAGAAATCCACCAGGCTTTTCCCGATCACTTTCGCCCCCACCGTCAAAGACACCTCATAAACATATTCGGCGCTCGTCAAATCGATGGAGGCTTCGGCCACGTCCACATCTTCATTGTTGCTCATGAGAGTGGTATAGGTCTCGACATCGTTGCTGATCCGGGTTTTGGCCATGCTGACGTAGTTCATTCTGGCTCCCAAGTCGGCGCGGGCATTCAGTACCCGTTCGTAATCGGCATCCAAGTCGGTGAGCACATCATCCAGATTCAGATCATGCGTCTCGACTGTGACGGTCGCCGGATCCGCCGAATTGTCGATTTCGGCCGTTTGATAACTTGTTGCGCCGTCCAACCCCAACAACAGTTTGTCAATGGAATCGAAGATGTTTGTTCCGGTTCCCTGGCCGGTGACGTCCTGGCCTTCGACATTCACCGCAATCTGAGAGCCAAAACCGATATTATACTTGATGGTCTGCGCCGCCTCGCTCTGATACATCTGGTCGGCGTTACTGGTGCAAAAGTCGGTGAAATCGCTCTCACTGACCTCTGTTGAGGTCGGTCCGCCAAGGCTGAGATATTGACCCTTGAAGGTAACCTTATCCCCCGCTGCGGTCGATTCAATGGCATACGGCGCCTCATCGGTGTCATATCCGGCAAAAATATAGCGCCCGGCGTACGAGGTGTTCATCACATCGACCACTTGCTCTTTTAATTCCCCGACCTCTTCTTGGATGGCTACTTTATCGCTGTCGCTCAAGGTATCGCTGGAGGCTTGAACCGTCAGCTCCTTGAGCCGTTTGATAATATCGCCCAAGTCGCTCAGGGCGCTGTCGGTCACTTCCTGCCAGGAGGCGGCGTTCTCGACATTCTTCTGATACTGCTCCGCCTTGGCGACATAGTTGCGGTATTTAATGGCCCGCGTCGCCACCACCGGATCGTCCGAAGGCAGCTGAATCTTGGATTGAGTGGACGCTCTCTCCTGCGCCTCGCTCAACCGCTCCAAGTTTTGATTGAGATTCCAGACCGCCTTGGCGGTCATCATGTTGTTGGTAATCCGCACCGCTATCACCCCTATTCGTTGACCATGTCGATGGTCGTCTGATAGATCTCATTCCAAGTCGTCACCAGTAACGCCGAAGAATTGTAGGCCTGTTGGTATTTGGTAAGATTGGCCGTCTCCTCGTCGGCAGAGACTCCGGAAACCGAAGTCCTGCGCTCATCGATGTTGTTGGCGATGGTACTTTTATTGTCAGCCAGGCGTTGGGCATAAGAGCTACTGGTGCCGAGCGTGGAGATGATGGAATTCATGAAATCCTCGGGCGTGCCCTTATTGAACATCTGGCTGTCCTGGCAAAGCTCGATCAGGTCGGCGATGTTTTCACTATTATCCGCTTGACCGGCGCTGGAAGACGCCGCAATCTTCCCCACATCCTCCTGAATATCCAGAGCCACGGAGATATTGGCGGCGGTGATATTGGCATAGCGCGACTCGGTATCGCTGCCGCTGTTCATGAAATCTTCCGACGAACAATCATCGTAGGTAAAAAAGCGGATCCCGGTGGAGCCGTCGCTGCTGTAGCCGCCGGCGTGGCCCGCATAATAAGTATTGCCGTCGGCGTAAATACCCTCATTGAAGGCTTCGGCGAAGGTCCGGGCGAATTCATCCAATTGGCTCAGATAATAAGGAATGCCCTTGTACTCCGACCCGCCGGCACCATCCCGGATGTCGAGATAACCCTTAAGCGCGCCGCTATCGGGCTCGAAGGCCTCTCCCGTATCCTGCCACTGGATTTGATACAGGCCATCGCTGTCACTGGTGCACTCCAATTGCCGGGCTTTGTCGCCGCTGACCAGCGTGGAGCCATTGACAGTGACATTCAGAATGGTGTTAACGGTGCCGTCGGGGTTGGTTCCGACCACCGTTTCGCTCACGCTGATGTCGACGAGTCCGGAGAGCTTGTCAAGCAGCAACGTGCGCTGATCCTCCAATTCATTGGCTGTCGCGCCCCCGGCCGTCGCCTGCTGAATCTGGTCATTCAATTTGGCGATCTGCTGGGCGTAGGAATTAATCTGATCCACGGTCGTTTTGACCGAGGTATTCAGATCATCGCGAATCATCTCCAGCTGAGCGGCGGCGTTATTGAGATACTCGCAGAGTGAGTTCGCGGCCGCCTCGACCGAAGTCCGCACCGAAGTATCACTCGCATTATTGGACAATTCTTCGAGAGCGTCATAGAAATCATTCATCACTGTCGAAAAACCATCGTCCGTCGAATCGCTGAAGACTGTCTCGATCTCCGTCAGCGCATCGGCTTTGACCTCCCATTCGCCCAGGGAAGTATTGGCCCGCCAATACTGATTGTCCAGACTGGCCTGGCGGATTCGCTCGACCGAGGTCACCTCGGACCCTCCGCCAATGATCACTCCCCCGCTGGTAGAGGCGGGCGTGCTCACGGAGGTCTGGGCTACCGTCTGCCGGGAATAGCCCTCGGTATTGGTGTTACTAATATTGTTGCTGGTAACCGACAGCCCGGCTTGACTGGAGTATAAGCCGCGCGTGGCGATGCTGAGACCCATAAACGTAGAACTCATTTGGATCACCTTCCCTGCTGCAACGAGAACCGCGGAAGATGGCGAAATGGCATACTGCCATCTCGTGCCCTACTTCACTCCCAGTGAAACAGCCATCCCCAGGGCCACGTTGCAGTGAATTCATTTTTTACCGTATCCTAAAAAAGTCACGAACCCAGATCTTCAATCAATTCTGCCAAAAGACTGTCCACCGTGCTGAGGACCCTGGCATTAGCGCTATAGGCGTTCTGATACATCATCAACTTGGTCATCTCTTCATCCAGCGAGACCGATGAGACCGACTGGCGCTGGGTATCGGTCTGCTGGACCAGCGCGCTTTGGGTATCACAATAGCCGCCGGCCGTGTCGCCCGTGGTCGCCACCCAGGAGATTAAGGATTGGTAGAAATCGTTCATATTCATAGATAACCCGTCGAATACGAAATTTTCGGCATCGGTGAGATGATAAATCGCCTCGGCAATGGTGCTGTCTTCCACTCCGCCCTCGACGGAGGTGACGATCTTATCCACATCAGCCACGATTTCCGGATTAACCTGCATATTGCTCAAGCTGAGCGGTTGGCTGGAATCGACGGCCACAAAAAAATCGAGTCCGGCATTGTCGTCCAGATCGGTCCCGGATTGATGCAACTCATTGACCTGGTTGGCGATGGTGGTCATCAGATCGTTCAGGCCCTGCCGCAAATTGCTGATGGAACTGGAGGACCCCGCCGTGTAACTGTACGGGAAGGACGTAATATCCTGAACCCCGCTCTGGTCGCAATCTTCCAGATAGGCTTTGAGGGTACCGCTGGTGATGTTCGCCGTGCATCCGAGACCGGTCCATTGCACTTGCAAGGGGTGCTCCGCCGAACCGTCGCCCACTGTCTCCAGCGTGCGCACCTCATCGCCCCGCACCAACGATACGCCGCCAATGCTGACTTCCAGGACCCCGCCGGACTCCTGGACCTTGATATTGGCCAGGCCGGACATGGTATCCAGCAGGCTGTCCCGCTGGTCCCGCAGATCGCCCGCTTCTCCGCCATTCAGTTCCAACTGGGTGATCTGACGATTCAAATCGGCGACTTGCTGCGCGAGAGCGTTCAGTTGGGCCACTCCGTCCTGGACTTGAGCCACCGCGTCCAACTGCAACTGTTCCAGTTGTTCATCGATATCCTGCATGATACTCAATAGGCTCATGGCATTCTCGACTACGGACTGCCGGCTGCTTTGGCTGCTTGGGTCCTTGGCCAGCTCTTCCCAACTATTGAAGAAATCCGTCAAGGTCTGTTGCAAGCCGCTGTCGGAACTGTCGTCAGCGGCCTCGAACTCGCTCAAGGTCTCCTGAATCTCCTCCAGGTTGGCCTCCTTGACCTCCCAATAGCCCAGGTCGGCATTTTGCTGGCGATAGGTCTGATCGAGCAGCGTGTTGCGCGCCCGTACCACCTCGGTCATCCTGACGCCGGTTCCGGTGGTGCTCCCCCCGGACTGGGCCACAACCTGTTCCGCGCTGCCGACCTGTTTCCGGGAGTAACCGGTGGTATTCACGTTGGTGACATTGCTACTGACCACTGCTAGTGAACTCTGGTTCACCGCCATTCCGGTGACCGCGATATTATAACCCGTGAAAGTTGAAGCCATCGCTTGCACCTCATGTTCAGATTTTTACCTAAAGGAGTGAGATCTTTCGTTAACTCAGCCATTCTTAACGAATCAGGTTGACCAGCACTTCCAGGATGTTGTCGGTGGTGGTGATCACTTTGCTGTTCGCCTGGTAAGCCCGTTGCGTAATCATCATCTCGCTGAACTGTTCCGAAAGATCCACATTGGACATTTCCAACGTTCCCGTGCTCAAGGTTCCCGAGCCGCTAGTCCCGGCCGCGACCCCGCCCGTGAAGTCCCCGGAATTGGCGGTAGTCGTATAAAGATTGTCGCCGATCTTTTCGAGGCCCGAGGAATTGCTGAAGACGGCCAAGGCGATCATTCCCAACGGTTGGGTTTGGTCATTGGAATACACGCCATAGATGACGCCGTCGGAGCCTATGGTAATGTCCTGAAGGTCGCCGGACTCATAGCCGTCGACGCTGGCCACCGAGATGCCGGAACCGGTGCTGGAGCTATAATAGGAGATCTTGCTGAAATCCAGGCTGACCTCGAAGGCGGCCGCGCCGGCGTTGGAGCCTTGCGGCGTCAGGGTAATGGTCGGGTTGGTGTCGTAATTGGTCGTATCCGTGGTCACGATCTTGCCGCTGCTGTCGAACTCGATATAGCCGCTGGCGCCGCTGACCGCCAGCGCGGAAGTGTCCGTGGAATCCACCGTCCAATAATAGGAAGTCGTATTGGTCGTCTCGTCCGTATAACACTTATATAAATTGGCCTTCACTTCATAACTGTTGCCTAAGGCGTCATAAACGGTCATGGTCGTCGACGCCGACGCCGTGTCCGGCAGCGGTATGGTGATCGTGTTCAACGCCGTGCCGTTCGCATCCTCCGCAGGGTCGAGGCTGCCGGTGATCGAGGCCGCGGTGGTGGCCTGCGGTGCAATAATTTGTTTATTCCCGTTGGTGCTGTCCGAGAAGAGATTCAAGGGCTCGACATCCTGCTGCGTGTTGAATACGTAATTGCCGTCGCTGTCCACGCTGTACTCTTCCCAGCCGCAGACCTTGTAGCCATTCACCACCAGGTTTCCTTCCTCGTCCACCCCGAAGTTGCCCGCGCGCGTGAATTGATATTCGCCGACCGAGCCGCCCTGGACAATGAAGAAGCCGTCGCCGCCGATGGCCACGTCGGTATAATTGCCGGTCGACTGGGTGCTGCCCACGCTCATATTGGTGGTGACAGCCGCCACGCTGACCCCCAGGCCGACCTGAATGGGATTGGTGCCGCCGGTGTTGGTCGTGGCATTCGCGCCCGTGGCGCTGCTGAGCGTCTGACTTAATAAATCACTGAAGCTAACCGTCTGGGCTTTATAACCGGCCGTATTGACATTGGCAATATTGTTGCCGATCACATTGAGCTTTTGCTGTTGCGCCTTAAGCCCCGAAACGCCCGAATACATGGACGTCATCATCTCGTATTACCTCCTGCCTGATATCGCTATTTCTTCCGTCATTCAGAAATAGGCATCAGCCTCCCCGAGCGGGGTCCAGCTGAAAAATGGTTCATTGCATTGGAGTCCCATGCCTATTCGCTCGCTGTGCCGTTGCTCACCGCCAAGACCGAACCGAGCTCCACCAAAGTGCCGTCAACCGTCAGGTAGGTGGTGCCGTTTTTGGTAATCACCGATTCCACTGTCCCCGATGCGGTGCTGGTCGCTCCGGTGGTATCGGTGGTCTGGTAGGTCACTTCCTTGCCGAGCATACTGTAGGCTCTGGTAGAATCCATCCCCGTGACCAACTCGTTCAAGCGCTCCAAAGAGCTCATCTGGGCCATCTGCGACACGTATTCGGTATTGCTGACGGGATCGAGCGGATCCTGGTACTGCAGCTCGGTGGTGAGCAATTGCAACAACGATTCAAAATCCAGGGATGTGCTGGAAGAAGTGGAACTGGATGAACTGGTCGAATCCGTGGTCGTGCTGGGAGTGATCCAATAGGAATCTGTCACTGAACTGGTACTCATACTCTTTTCCTCCTTTTTTGATGCGGACAATCCCCGCCCGGTTCCGGGACGGAATCCTGCCGTTGTATAAAGTTTCGAATGGCTTTATTAGTTTTTTGTTTAATATCAGGCGGCCGGCCGTGAATTTCGGGAAAATTGTAGAGCGGAGTCTTGCGCTTCCGGCGCGGACCCTTGGGCCGCGGCCATGGCGGGATGGAGGATCATCCGGTATAAACTGGGAGAGATTTTTAGATAATAATCAAGAAAGGCCCTTCCGGAAAGGCTTCCGGCGGGTGAATTTGGGGATGCCTAACTATCTGGACAGGATGGATTCATGATCGGTAAAGAGATCTTCTTTTTCTACAAAGCGCTCATCTTTTCAGCGGCCGCACTGCTGTTGATTCCCAAGCCTTCCTATAAAAAGTATTTTATGTACGGTCTACTCTTTGGCGGTATCGGCGACATCCTGGTGATCATGATCTTTGGAAAGCTATTGCACCTTTTTGAGTATCAGAACCTGGGCATTTTCAACATCGCTGATTCCTTCTCATTCTGGACGCCGTGGGCCTGGATCGCCACATTTGCCTATTTCCTTTACCTTTTGCCCGTCCGCAAGCTTTTCTTGGCCCTTTACATCCTGGAATTCGCCTTTTTCGGCCACACCGTGGGAATAACCCTCTCCAACCTCGGCTTGTTTGAGTATCATGGCGGCTATCGTTATTGGGCGCCGGCAGTTTATGCGCTCTGGTTCTCCCTGGCCGCCTGGCTGTATATCCGCCTGGAAAAGCTGAAGCTGGAGTGAAAGGCTGCCCGGCTCCACGGAGGAAAAAACGGTTCAGCAGCGAATAAGCTTCTCAGCGATGTTCTTTTGAGAGGGGCGATTTTGCAATGAAGGTGTTATTTATCGGCGGGACCGGCGTCATCAGCGAGGGTGTGTCGCGGCTGGCGGTGGAACGGGGCATCGATCTGTATCTCCTGAACCGGGGCAACCGGAGCGCGCTCTTTCCGGAAGGGGCCCATTCCATCCGGGGCGATATCGACCAGCCCCGGGAGATTGCCGAGGCTTTGGGAAAGATGCATTTCGACGCCGTGGTCGACTGGATCGCTTTCACCCCGGAACAGGTGCGGCGGGATATTGAGCTTTTTCGGGACCGGACCGACCAGTATCTCTTCATCAGTTCGGCGTCGGCGTACCAGAAGCCGGTCGGCGATTACCTGATCACCGAGTCGACGCCGCTGGCCAACCCCTATTGGCAGTATTCCCGGGACAAGATCGCCTGCGAGGAGGCGTTGCTGGAAGAATACCGCCAGAACGGCTTCCCGGTGACCATCGTCCGTCCCTCCCTCACCTATGGCAATACCATGATTCCGGTCGGGGTCGATTGCTGGAAAAAACCCTGGACTTTCATTGACCGGATCCGCCGCGGCCAAAAGATCATCATCCACGGCGACGGGACCTCGCTCTGGGTGATGACGCATAATACCGATTTCGCCGGCGGCTTCCTGGGCTTGCTCGGCAACGGCAGGGCCATCGGCCACGCCTTCCATATCACCTCCGACGAGGTGCTCACCTGGAATCAGATCTATGCCGCCATCGGCCGGGCGGCCGGGGTCGAGATTCGGGCGGTCCATATCCCCTCCGACTTCCTGGCCGCCGTTTTTCCGGGCGGCGAGGGCAGCCTGATCGGCGACAAGGCGCAGAGCGTGGTCTTTGACAACAGCAAGATCAAGCGCTTCGTGCCCGGCTTCGCCGCCACCGTCCCTTTCGCGGCGGGTGTGAAAAGGTCCATCGCCTGGTTTGAGGCCCATCCCGAATACTGCGTGGTGGATGAGGAATGGAACCGGCTGATCGACAAGATCATCGCCGCCTACGAAGGAGCCACCAACGCCGCAAAGAGTGGGTTTTGAGCAGGCGGATTGCCGCGGCGCCCGGCGCCGCTCCCGCTCCGGCCCAAAGTGCCTGAGAAAAAAACCATCCGGGGCTAATCATTCCCCGGATGGTTTTTCATGGCTCGACGCTTTTCGATACGATGGGCGAACCCGGATTAAAAGCGTTGTGACAAACCCTGTCGAAGGCCAGGGTGAACACAAAAGCTCAGAAAGCAAGTGATAAAGTCGTTTTTTAATCCATTGAAAGGATGATTTCCGAATTAGAGGACTTTATCACATGGCTTTTAAAAGCGTTGTGATAAACCCTGGCCGAAGGTCAGGGTGAACACAAAAGCTCAGAAAAGCAAGTGATAAAGTCGTTTTAAATCTTTTTGCAAGCTGACTTCCGTTTCGAAAGACTTTATCACATGGCTTTTAAAACATCTCTCCCATGCTGAAGACCAGCTTGGTATCATGCTGAGAGTTCCAGGCCTGATCCAGGCGGATTACGCCGAGCATCGGGAGGTTGTAGCGCAGGCCGATCCCGTAATCCCAGGCGTTTGAGCTTCCGCCGTCGAGATTGCGGATCTGGCCGGCGTCGTAGAATAGGACGAACTCCAGGCTCTTATTGGAGGGCAACCTATAGCGCAGCTCGGTGTTGGCCATCAGATAGCGGTCGCCGATGAGACTCTGGGTCATCTCGCTGCTATACCGGCGGTCATTGAAGCCGCGCAGCCGGTTCATGCCGCCCAGGTATAAAGCGCTGAAGTCGGGATAATCCCCGGTGAGCACCACCGCCTGTAGGCGATTGCCCCAAACCAGATCGGGCGAGAAGGAATGGAACCATTTGCCCTCCAGGGTCCCTTTCTGATAATCGAAATCCCCGCCGAAGTACTGTCCGGCCACGGTATAATCGGTGGACCACTGGTAACCGCCGTCCACGAAATTACGGTCTTGATACCTGAGTTTATTCTTGATCAGGCTCAGGCCGACCGAGTTGTCCCAGAATTCAATGTCCGAACCGCTGATGGGGGCTTTCTCGTCCTCGCTGGAGTCGGTATAGATGTCGGGGATCGAGTCCCGCTGGACGCTCAATTTCACCTGGCCGCGCAGGTCTTTGCCGACCGGGCGTCCCAAGGACAGCGAGAGACCGGTCTCGACCAGATGGATGTAGTAGGGGGTGCTGTCAGCGGGGTACCAGGTTTTCAGCGTCGAAGAGAAATAACTGTCGCTATTCCACATTGACAGGCTGAACGAGGTATTCTTGTCATCGATCCAGGGCTCGGTAAAGGTGAAGCTGGCATTGTTCTCGCTTTCCGAATAATCGAGGTCGATCGCGATATTCTGGCCCAAGCCCATCAGATTCGCCTCCGAATATCCGAGGACCCCGCCGACTTCCCCGTCGTTCTCCCCAAAGCTGACCCCAAAGGAGAAACTGCCGGTCTGCGCCTCCTTGAAATCGAAGATCACGTCGTAGGCATCGGGCGTCGCGCTCTTTTCCAGGTGCGGATCGACGTTGTCGAACAGGCGCAGCCGCATCAGCGTCATGTAATCCTCTTTGAGCGCATTGTAATCGATGATCTCGCCCTCGCGAATCGTAAGCTCGCGCCGGACCACGATCTCCTTGGTCTTTTCCAGACCCCTGATGATGATCTTGCCGTATTTGAACTCCACCAGCTCGACCTGGACAATGCCGTCGGCCGAGATTCCGACCCGGCTGGTCCGGGGCTCGATGAACAGCCCTTTCTTCTCCCGGCAGTCCCTCAGCGCCCTCGCCAGATCGTCCCGGAAAATGGCGGCGTTAAAGACCTCTCCGGGCTTTTGGGTGAAGAAGGGCTGCAATTCTTCGGGTCTCACCTTGGTGAGGCCCAGGAGCCGCACCTCTTTGAGCACCGGATTCTCGACCACTTGGAAGATGACCTTGATCCCATCCAGCAATCCCTCGGTCCGGATATGGACATCCGAGAAATAGCCCAGGGCCAGAATGGCCTTGCCGTCGGCCTCGGCTTTCTGAGGATCGAAAGGCGCTCCGATCCGGGTATTGGAGATGGCGCCGAGGATCTTTTCCGCGGGAACCTGCGCGTTGCCCTCGACATCGAACATGACCACATCGGGATTGGCTGCGGCCGCGGTCGGAGCAGCCCAAGCTCCGGCCATGCAAAGCATGAGGGCTAGGGTGACGAGTCCACTCAGTCGTTTCAACATCAAAAAATTACCCCTTTCGGATATGAAATGGACGCGGGGTCAGAATTTTCCAATCTTCCTTTTTAACGGCAGACGATGCTGATAGTTCCCGCTCGTCCCCAATCAAACGGGATTCAAAGGAGCGGCTTCCCGCCGGCCGGCTCCTTTTTCAACCGGTGATACTGGTCGAAAAAGGGACCTATCCTCCCCTTCTTCCTTAACAAGGAAGGAGAGATATTCGACCAAGACGTGTGCTTCATTCGTTCCATCCCCATTATAGCTACTATCTATCTAGAAAATACTCCCGAGCATTAGAACCTTGACAAGCAAATAAGTCATGCAGCAGCCGGTTCAAGAATAACTTTGTAGCCTAGGCTTTCAA